>JANOEG010000224.1:0-9372 GCA_031413095.1 Burkholderiales bacterium
GCTGCACACGCACGATGTGCAGGGCCGGCGCATCGATCAGGTGGAGTTCCACCCGAGCTACCACGCGTTGCTCGGCTCGGCGCTGCGCTTCGGACTGCACGGCACGCCATGGACGGAGGCAGCGCTGTCGCATGTCGAACGTGCTGCGGGCTTCATGCTGTTCACCGAACTCGAACCGTCGGTGCTGTGCCCGGTATCGATGAGCTACGCCGTCACGCCGGCATTGCGCGCCAACGCCGCGATTGCACAGGCGTGGATGCCCAAGCTTGCCGCCACCACCTACGACCCGCGCTTCATGCCGTTCGAGGCCAAGAGCGCGGTGACGATGGGCATGGGCATGACCGAAAAACAAGGCGGCTCCGACGTGCGCGCCAACACGACGCGCGCAGAGTTCGACACCGAAACCGAGTGGGGCCGCGCCTACAAACTCACCGGCCACAAATGGTTCTTCTCGGCGCCGATGTGCGACGCGTTCCTTGTCCTCGCACAAACCGCCGCCGGCCTGAGCTGCTTCTTCGTGCCGCGCTTCAAGTCCGACGGCAACATCAACCCGATCCGCATCCAGCGCCTCAAAGACAAGCTCGGCAACCATGCCAACGCCAGCAGCGAAGTCGAGTTCGGCGGCGACGTGATGGGCTGGCTGCTCGGCGACGAGGGCCGCGGTGTGCCGCAGACCCTGGCGATGGGTGCGCTGACGCGCCTGGACTGCGCACTCGGCACCGCCGGGCTGATGCGCGCTGCACTCTCGATTGCGATCCACCACACACGCCAGCGAACAGCCTTCGGCAAGACACTCGCCGAGCAGCCGCTGATGAAGAACGTGCTCGCCGACATGGCGCTGGAGAGCGAAGCGGCGACGGCGCTCTCGATGCGCTTGGCCAAAGCGATTGACGCCACGGAGAATGGCGACGATGCGCATGAACTGGTGATGCGCCGCGTGCTCACGCCGATCGCCAAATTCTGGATCTGCAAACGCGGCGCGATGCTGGCGCAGGAGGCGATGGAATGCCTCGGCGGCAACGGCTATGTCGAAGCGCAGGGCGAGGGCGTGATGGCGCGCATCTACCGCGAGATGCCGCTGAACTCCATCTGGGAAGGCGCAGGCAACATCATGGCGCTCGATTTGCTGCGCGCGCTGCGTGGTGCCGACGTGGCCGCGGCGCTGGACGCTGAATTCGCACCGGCGCGCGGCGAACATGCCGCCTTCGATCATCTCGCCGCAACTTTGCCCGGCCGGCTCGACGGTGGCACCGACGAAGCCGAAGCGCGCACGCTGGCGCGCGACGTGGCGCTGCTCGTGCAGGCAGCATTGCTGCGCCGGCACGCCACCGACGCGGTGTTCGCAGCGTTCTGCGCGTCACGTCTGCAGCAGGGCGCTGATGTATTCGGCACATTGCCCGCCGCCGCACCGTTCGACACCCTGATCAACCGAGCGCTTCCGTCATGAAATCGTTCAAAGGCCGCACGGCCGTCATCACCGGCGCGGGATCGGGCTTCGGCCTCGAAGCGGCGCGCATCGCGGCGCGCGAAGGCATGAACGTCGTCCTGGCCGACGTGCAGGTCGATGCGCTGGAACGTGCGCAGGATGAAATCCAGGCGCTCGGCGCACAGGTGTTGCCGTACCGGCTCGACGTCTCCAAGGCGGTCGAGGTGGAAGCCATGGCCAAGGCCACGGTCGATCGCTTCGGTGCGCCGAATTTCGTCTTCAACAACGCCGGCGTCGGCTTTGGCGGCCTGATCTGGGAGCACAGTGCGCAGGATTGGGAGTGGGTGATGGGCGTCAACGTGATGGGCGTTGCGCACGGCGTGCGCGTCTTCACGCCGCTGATGCTCGAGGCCGCGCAGCGCGACGGCACATATGAAGGCCACATCGTCAACACGGCCTCGATGGCCGGCCTGCTGAATCCGCCGAACATGGGCGCGTACAACGTCAGCAAGCATGCAGTGGTCAGCCTGTCCGAGACGCTGTACCAGGATCTGTCCCTGGTTACCGACCAGATCAGCGCGTCGGTGCTGTGCCCTTTCTTCGTGCCCACCGGCATCCACCAGAGTCACCGCAACCGGCCCAGCGCGCTGAGTGCGGAAGACGTGAAGCCGACGAAGAGTCAGCGCATCGCCCAGGCCATGACCGGCAAGGCGGTCGAGTCGGGCAAAGTCAGCGCGGCGCAGGTCGCGGGGCTGGTCTTCGATGCGATGCGCAAGAAGCGCTTCTACATCTACAGCCACCCGAAGGCCCTGGTCTCGGTGCAGACGCGCCTGGAGGACATCATGCTGCAGCGCAACCCGACCAACCCCTTTGCCGACAAGCCTGAGATCGGCAAGGAGCTGCGCGCGGCCTTACGAGATCAAGGATGAGCGCGCCGCATCCACCACTTCCGGGCCGCCGCGAGCAAATCGAAGCCTTCTGGCTCGAGTACCAGCGCGCCGGCAGCGTGCAGGTTGAGGGCTTTTCGGCGACGGCTTTCGGCCACACCCGCGCCGTCGCTGACGAACTGGCGGCGCTGATCCAGAGCGGCGACAAGCGCGCCCACGCCACACTCGAGCGCGACTTCGAGGCCGAGGGCGACGATCTGCCACGCCCGGGCGAGCATGTGGTCGTGCTCGATGGCCGCGGCATGCCGCAGGCCATCGTGCGCCTGACGCATGTCGAGCGGCGCTACTTCAACGATATCGACGAAGAGTTCGCCTTCGAGTGCGGCGAGGGCGACCGCACGCTGGCCTGGTGGCTCGTCGCCTACCGCCAGGAGTTCGCCGAGCGTGCCGAGGCTCAGGGTTTTCAGGTGGGTGAGAAAGCGGTGCTGATCCTGGAATACTTCGAACTTGTCTGGCCGCAATGAAAGCAACCATGAAAACCTCGCTGGCACTGTCCTTCGCACTGACGTTCTCACTGGCGGCAACGTCGCCGTTTGCGCAAACCTCGGTCTGCCCCGAGAAGAACCTCAACTACTGGCAGGCCTTTCCGCCGGGTGGCGAGAGCGACATCTCGGCGCGCCACCAGCAGGTGGTGCTGAAGAAGAAATGCCCGGCCATCGACACCATCGTGCAGTACAAGGCCGGCGGCGGTGGCGCCATCTTGTGGAGTTCAGCGAACACGCTGCCGGCTGATGGCCTGAACGTGTATGGCATCAACCTGCCGCACGTTGTCCTGCAGCCGCTCGAGGGCCAGGTTCAGTACAAGACCGAAGACCTGACGCCTGTGTTCTGGTACCACTACACGCCCGATGCGCTGGTGGTGCCCGAAAGCAGCCCGCACAAGACGTTTGCCGATTTCCTGAAGGCCGCGCAGGCCTCTGAAGGCAAGCTCAATCTGGCAGGTTCGGCCCTCAACTCGGCCAACCATGCGGCGCACGAACGCCTGAACGGTGCCTTCAAGATCAAGACCACCTACGTGCCCTACAAGGGCACGGGCGATCTTGCCAATGCCGTGATCGGCGCCCAGGTTGACGGCGCATTGACCTACACCGTGTTCGCCATCAACAACAAGGCCCGCGTGCGTGCGCTGGCGGTGGCGATGGACAAGCGCCACCCGCTGCTGCCCGACGTGCCCACCTTCAAGGAGCTGGGTGTCGATTGGGTGGACGGCGCGATGCGAGGCGTTGCGGTGCCCAAGTCCACGCCGCCCGAGCTGAAGAAGAAACTCGCCGACCTGTTCGCGCAGCTCAACGCCGACCCGGAGATGAAAGAGCTGGCGGCCAAGAGCGGCTTCGAGCTGATCAACGTCGGCGTTGATCAGATGGACGCGTTCATGAAGGAGCGCGCGACGGTGTATGGCGAGACGGCCAAGATGATGGGCCTGGGCGTCAAGAAGTAGCGCGGGCCTATTCAGCAGCCGAGGGTCACCGCCTGGAGCGGCCGGGCGCCGCTCTGGTCGGTGACGACGAAGGCGACGCGGCGTGACTTCGACGTTGCCGGCGGCAACTCGAGCGTGAACGACTGGCCAGCCGCGCCGGTGCTCCACTCCGCCAGTGGCCGGTAGAGCGTCACCACATGGTCGTGCGTCAGCGTCTCGCCGGCGTTTTCGCCCGACTTGACGCGGCTCGAGTGGCCATCTTCGAGCACGGCCCAGAAACCGGCGAGGCGTTGTGACGCGGCGGCGCCCACGGTCGCGCGCACCGTGTTGCCTTCGCGCGCCACGGCCACGCTGATCGCGCTGGCAGGCAGGCGCTGTAGCGACGCGCCGGACCAGCCGCGCAGGTCGCGGCCGTTGAGCACCACCTGCGGCGTATACACATGCGACGCGCCGGCGACTCGCTGCAAGAGGTACTGCCTATCGGTGTTGGCGGCGCTGGCAAAACGATCCGGCCAGCCGAGCTTGTCCCAGTAGTTGACGTGGAAGGCGAGTGCGAGCACGTCGCTGCGGCCTTTCAGCGTGGAGGCCCATTTGTCGGCCGGCGGGCAGGAGCTGCAACCTTCGCTGGTGTACAGCTCAACGACGGCTGGCGGCGTGGCGGCGCTGCTGGCGCTGCAACTGGCTGCCGGCTGGGCCATGGCGGCCGTGGAGATCACTGCGGCAAGACTGATAAGGGCGGTCTTCATGCGAGGCTTTCATGTGTGCACAAGGCTTGTGTCGCGCGGCACGACGTATCCTGACAAAGGGCACCGTGGCGGTGGAAGGTAACGCCGGCAGGCAACGTAACACCAGGGCCTGAAATCAATCATCACGCGGAGATCACGCCATGACGCCAAGATACCTTGCTCTCGTTGGCTGCGCTGCCTTGTTGGCAGCGGGCTGTGCCTCGCAGCCGCCAACCGCGGCCGACGTGCTGGCCCGCGCGTCGCAGGCCATGGGGGCAGCGCAGTTGAAGTCGATCCGCTACACCGGTGAAGGCGAAGGCTTCACGTTCGGCCAAGCCTATCTGCCCAACGGTCCCTGGCCGAAGGTGGCCTACCACTCGGTGGCGCGCACGGTGGACTACGAAGCCGGCGCGATGCGTGACGAGATCGTGCTCTCGCGCGCCGAGCAGCGCGGCGGCGGCGGCTACCCGATCAGCGGGCAGCAGCGCAACGACCAGTTCTTGTCGGGCGAGATCGCCTGGAACGTCGTCGGCGGCAACGTCACGCCGGGTCCGCGTTTCATCGCCGACCGCGTGCACCAGTTGTGGATCACGCCGCATGGCGTGCTCAAGGCGGCGCAGCGCCACAACGCCAGCGTGCGCGCGGGCGAGGGCGGAGCGCAGGTGCTGTCGTTCACGCAGCCCGGGCGCTTGCGTGCAGCCGTGACGGTCAACGCCGAAGGCCTCGTGACGCAGGTTGATTCGACTTTTCCCGACGCCGTGATGGGCGACACGCGGCAGCTCACCACCTACAGCGACTACCGCGACTTCAACGGCGTCAAATTCCCGACGCGCGTGCGTCAGACCAGCGGCGGCCACCCGGTGCTGGACCTGACGGTGAAGGAGGTCATGCCCAACGCGCCGGTGACCGCGTTGGCGGTGCCCGACGCCGCGCGCAACCAGGGCGAGCGTGTCGTGTCGGAGAAGGTGGCCGACGGCGTCTGGTTCATCGCCGGCGGCTCGCACAACAGCGTGGCCATCGAGATGGCCGATCACCTGATCCTCGTCGAGACACCGCTGGGCGATGCGCGCACGCAAGCGGTGATCGACCATGTGAAGGGCCTCGTGCCGGCCAAGCCGATCCGTTATGCCGTCAACAGCCACCAGCACTTCGACCACTCGGGCGGCGTGCGCGCGGCGGTGGCTGAGGGGGCAACCATTGTCACGCAGGCCGCCAACGTGCCGTACTTCGAGCGCGTGCTGGCGCAGCCCAATGCCGTGCGGCCGGATCGCCTGGCGCAAGCCGCCAAGACCGCGCGTCTGCAGGGCGTGGCCGACAGGGC
Organism: Burkholderiales bacterium; assembly: GCA_031413095.1. Lineage (GTDB taxonomy): Bacteria > Pseudomonadota > Gammaproteobacteria > Burkholderiales > Burkholderiaceae_C > CADEEN01. The sequence goes on from JANOEG010000224.1 coordinate 5,837, forward strand.
GGTGATGAGCGATGTCACGCGCAGCGTCGAGCTGCACCGCATCACCGGCAGCATCCACACCGACAGCTTCCTGATGGTCTATCTACCCAAGGAAAAACTGCTGATCGAGGCCGACGCGTACACGCCGCTGCCGCCGAACACGCCGCCACCGGCCACGCCGAACCCGAACAACGTCAACCTGATCGACAACATCGAGCGGCTGAAGCTGGGCATCGACCGCATCCTGCCGCTGCACGGCCGTGTGGTGCCACTGGCCGAGCTGTACACGACGGCTGGACGGCCGCCGCCTGCGCGCTGAGCCTGACAGCCTCTCAGCGGTACTTCGCGGCGCTGATGAACTGGCCGAAGGTTTCGCACCAGACGACGACGGTGTTGTAGGTGGCCGGGTCCACGCCCGGCGGCAGCGCGACCGCGAAGCCGTCGAAGGTCTTGACGTCGCCAATGCGGCGCATGCGCGGCTTCAGTTGCTCGAATTGCGCTTCGGTCTCGACGAATTCTGGCGAGAGGTAGAGCTTGTAGTCCGGCCCGGGTGCGAGCTTGCCTTGCAGCGCGATGGCCGCCGGGCCGACCGTGACCGTGCCTTTGCCCCAGTGCAAGGCGTCGCTGCCGGCGAGGTTGCGGCGGAACTCACCGCGGAACTGGGCGGTGCTGGCGAGCGTGGCCAGTTCGGATGCAGCGGGGCCGGCCGGCGCGATGATGATCGGCAGCAGATACACGCCGAGCGCGAAGCCGAGTGCGCCGACGACGCCGTGGGACAGCAGCAGGACGATTGCTTTCTTGAGCATGGCAACACCTCTTTGAACTTGAGGCTGGGTCGGCGGGGGTGGGCCTGACCTTACTATGCAGTGATGAGCTCGGTCGCGATCGTCGGCGGTGGCCCCGCCGGGCTGATGGCGGCCGAAGTGTTGGCCGAGGCCGGCGTGGCCGTGCACCTGTACGACGCGATGCCGTCCGTCGGCCGCAAGTTCCTGCTCGCCGGCAAGGGCGGCCTCAACCTCACGCACAGCGAGGCGCTGCCGGCGTTCGCGCAGAGGTACGGTGAACGCGCCGCGGCGGTGGCGCCGTGGCTCGACGCGTTTGGTCCGGAGGCGGCGCGGGCGTGGGCTGCGGGGCTGGGCATCGGCACCTTCGTCGGGACGTCAGGCCGCGTCTTCCCCACCGATCTCAAGGCCGCGCCGCTGCTGCGCGGCTGGCTGCACCGGCTGCGCGAGCGCGGCGTGCGCTTTCACATGCGTCACCGCTGGCTCGGCTTCAGCGGTGACGACGGTGCGCTGCTCTTCGCCACGCCGCAGGGCGAGGTCAACGTGCAGCCGCGGGCAACCGTGCTCGCGCTCGGCGGGGCGAGCTGGCCGCAGCTGGGCTCCAACGGCGCGTGGGTGCCGTGGTTGCAAGAAGCCGGGGCGCAGGTCGCGCCGCTGGTGCCGGCCAACTGCGGCTTCGAGGTGGCCTGGAGCGATCATCTTCGTCAACGTTTCGCCGGCGCGCCGATCAAGCCGGTGGTATTGCGTTTCGGCGATGCGTTCGACAAGCGCGGCGAGTTCGTGCTCAGCGACTACGGCGTTGAAGGCAGCCTGGTCTATGCCGCGAGCGCTGTGCTCCGCGACGCGATTGCGCGCGACGGACAGGTCACGGTCACGCTCGACCTGCTGCCTGACCACGACGCTGCGCGCGTGCAGCGCGAGGTGGCGCACCCGCGCGGCGCGCGCAGCCTGTCGTCGCACCTGAAGAGCCGGCTCGGCCTGGCCGGGGTCAAGGCCGCCTTGCTGCACGAGGTGCTGCCGCGCGAGGCGATGGCCGATGCGGCGCGCATCGCCGCGGCGATCAAAGCGCTGCCGCTGGTGCTGACGGCGCCGCGGCCGATCGCCGAAGCGATCAGCAGCGCCGGCGGCGTGACACTTGAATCGCTCGACGATCACCTGATGCTTCGCGTGCGCCCCGGCGTGTTCTGCGCCGGAGAGATGCTCGACTGGGAAGCGCCCACAGGCGGCTACTTGCTGCAAGCGTCGATGGCGAGCGGACGCATCGCCGGCGCGGGCGCGGCGCGCTGGCTGGCGCGCTGACGCTTGGTCAGTCCGCCCCCGCCGCCTTTTGCGCGCGCTGCCGGGCGTGGTGGTACGCCCCCTGCGGAACGTGCAGCAGGTCGGCGATGCGCCACATCACATGGCGCTCGTGCGCGCTCAGGTGGCCGTCGGCGTAGGCCACGGTCCACATGTGCTCGATCATCTTCAGCTTGCGCGCCATGTCGAAGCGCTCGTTGATGCGCGACGTGAAGGCGTAGAGGTCGGTGGCGCCCTGTGCGGTGGTGTGGGCGAGGTCGGCCAGGCGCGCGGCTTCGTCCTCACCGAGCGCGAACTTGTCGCGCAACGCGGCCAGCACGGCGCGGCGTTCGTCGTCGTGCAAGGTGGCGTCGGAGCGCATCACCTCGACCAACATCACCGCGGTGGCCAGTTGCAGCAGGTGATCTTCGTCAGCCGGCGCCGCGCCGGGCGGCGGCGGTTGCAGCGCGGCGAGCAGGTTCTGAAGGGTCTTCAACATCGAGTGACTTCCTAGAACTGGAACAACGACAGGCCCAACCCCAGCGTCGTCTGCCGGTGGTTGTAGTCGAGCAGCGTTTCGCCATAGCCGGTGAAGACCTGCACGTACCAGCGCAGGCCGGCGGGCTCATCGCTGTCCACCGGGTAGGTCAGATCAAGTTGCACCGAGCCGCGGTCGAGAGCGCGCAGGTTGGTGCGCCAGACCAGTGAGGCGGTTGCGGTGCCGGGCAGCCACGTCGCCTGCAACTCGCCGCGGCCGATGTAGTTGGTCAGGTCCGGGTTGTCGTCGTCGCTGCGCGATTCATCCAGGCGCCGGTGCACGCGCCATTGCAGGCCGAACTCGTTGCGCTCGAAGCCGGCGCCGAGGTAGGCGCGGTTCCAACTGCGCGACAGCGGCACCGCTTGGCCGTTGGACTGGTGGGCGAAGCCGGCCTGCACCATGCGCCATTGCCAGCCGAAGGGCAGCGATCGCAAGCCTTCGGGCACCGGCACGACGTAGATCGCTTCGGGCTGGTAGTCGCTGCTGCGAAAAGGCGCCGACTCCTGCGAGTTCCACAACTGCCACAGCGAGCGCTGCGTGTAGGCCACCCAGAGATCGGCGTCGGGCAGCAGCACGTCGCTCGCCGCCTTGGCGCGCAGCGAGACCTGCAGCTTGGCCTCGACCGGGCGGTAGCGCTCGTTGGGCGCGAGCGCCGCGCGCGTCGGGCTGCTCGGCGCGCGGTTCAGGTTGGACGTGTAGTGCAGCGGCAGCAGGTAGTTGGGCAGGTGCGTTCGCACGACGAACTTGCGTCGCTTGTCTGCGGCGTCGAGCTCCCACAGGCGCGACATGATCGAGCCGCTGCCCACGGGCGCGGTCACTGACGCTGCAGGGCCGCTGGCTGCGGCCGCCGGCGCCGCCGGTGTGGCATCCGGGTCAGGCTTGAACAGCCGGTCGTAGCAAGCCAGGCGCTTTGCGGGGTCGGGCTCGGTGGCGCAACGGGCGCCGTCTTGCGCCGAGGCAGC
>JANOEG010000225.1:0-12248 GCA_031413095.1 Burkholderiales bacterium
CGTTGTTCGCGCTGTCCGACATCCGCAGCGCCGGCGACGTGACGCGTGTGCTGCTGCTCGGCGTGTCGTTGGCGGTGGCAGCCGTGCCCGAGGGGCTACCTGCAATCCTGTCGGTCGTGCTGGCGCTCGGTGTGCAGCGCATGGCCGGCCACCACGCGATCGTCAAGCACCTCTCGTCGGTGGAGACGTTGGGCTCGGCCTCGGTGATCTGCTCCGACAAGACCGGCACGCTGACGCGCTCGGAGATGACGATCGAGCGTGTGATGACCCTCTCGGGCGGCACCCACGTCACTGGCGTCGGCTATGCGCCCGAGGGCCAGGTCGAGCACCAGGGCGCTGCGCTCGAAAGCGGACCTTTGCACGCCGAGCAGGTGGTCGTGCTCAGCGGCGGCAGCCTGGCCGGCAACGCCGATCTGCGTCGATCCAGCGACGGCGGCTGGGAGATCCACGGCGATCCGACCGAAGCGGCCTTCCTCGTGGCCGAGCGCAAGCTCGGTGTGAGCGAGCGCCGGCAGCGGCGCTTCGAGCGCGTGGCCGAAGTGCCGTTCACGTCGCAGCGCAAGATGATGTCGAGCATCGAACGCGACCATGAGCACGGCGATGCGCTGGTCATCGTCACCAAGGGCGCGCCCGATGTGCTGCTGTCGCACTGCACGCGCGCGCGCGTTGGCATGGACGTGGTGGCACTCGACGACGCGCTGCGCGCCCGCGCGCTGGCGAATGTGGATGCCCTGACGGATGCTGCGCTGCGCACGTTGGCCGTGGCCTATCGCCCGCTTGAAGCGGGTGAGGAAACACGAAGCCACGATGCGATCGAGCGCGATCTGATCTTCGTCGGCACCGTCGGCATCATCGACCCACCGCGACCGGAAGCCGCGCTGGCGATTCAGGAGGCGCGCCGCGCCGGCATCCGCGTCATCATGATCACGGGCGACCATCCGCGCACGGCGGCGCGTATCGCGGCCGACCTCGGCATCACCGAAGCAGGCGCTGCCGCGCTCAGCGGCACCGAACTCGATGCGTTGGACGAAGCAGCGTTCAAGGACGCCGTGAGAAAGACCTCCGTCTTCGCCCGCGTGGCGCCGGCGCACAAGCTGCGCATCGTCGCTGCGCTGCAGGCCGATGGCCAGGTCGTTGCGATGACGGGCGACGGCGTCAACGACGCGCCGGCGTTGAAGGCGGCCGACATCGGCGTGGCCATGGGCATCACCGGCACCGAAGTGACGAAGGAGGCGGCCAAGATGATCCTGGCCGACGACAACTTCGCCACCATCGTGCAGGCGGTGCGCGAGGGCCGCGCGCTGTTCGACAACATCCGCAAGTTCCTGCGCTACCTGCTGTCGTCGAACATGGGCGAGGTGCTGACGGTGTTCCTTGGCGTCGTCGGCGCTGGCGTTCTCGGCCTGAACGGCGGCGACACGAGCGCCGGTCACGCCGTCGTGCTGCCGTTGCTGGCCACGCAGATCTTGTGGATCAACCTCGTCACCGATTCCGGGCCGGCGCTGGCGATGGGTGTCGATCCAACGACCGGCGACGTCATGTCGCGCCCGCCGCGCCGCCGCGACGAGCGCGTGATCGATGCGCGCATGTGGCGCGGCGTCCTGCAAACCGGCGCGGTGATGGCGGCGGTGACGCTGCTGACGATCGACCTCTACCTGCCCGGCGGCCTGATCGAAGGCACGCACACACTCGACAACGCGCGCACGGCGGGGTTCACCGTGCTGGTGCTGGCGCAGTTGTTCAACTGCTTCAACGCGCGCTCGGACCATCGCAGTGCATTCGTGAACCTGTTCGTCAACCGCTGGCTCTGGGCATCAATCGCATTGGCCGTGCTGCTGCAAGTGGCAGTGGTGCATGTCGGCTGGCTCAACACAGCCTTTGGCACCGTGCCGCTTTCGCTCGAGCAGTGGGCGCTGTGTGTGGCCATGGCCAGCGGCGTGCTGTGGGCCAGCGAGTTGCGCAAGCTCGTTGTGCGGGCTGTTGGTTAACGTCGGGCAGGGCGCAGCCGGTTCATTGCGTCGCCTCTGTCACCGACATCTCGACCTCCGACAAGGTGTTCAGGAAATTGCGGCTCCACTCGTGCACGTCGTGCTCAACGATCTGCGCCAGCAGCGCCGAATGTCGTTCCTGGCGTTCGACCAAAGGCATCCGCAGCGCACGCTGAATCGCCTGCGCCGTGGCGGGGATGTCGTACGGATTGACGAGCAGCGCCTGGCGCATTTTTTCGGCCGCGCCGGCAAAGCGTGACAGCACCAGCACGCCCGGGTCGGCCGGGTCCTGCATCGCCACGAACTCCTTTCCCACCAGGTTCATTCCGTCGCGCAGCGGCGTTACCAGCGCCACCCGCGAGCAGCGGTACAGCGCCGGCAGGCGACGCCGGGCCCAGGTGCGGTGCAGGTAGCGAATCGGCATCCATTCGAGTTCGCCATGGTCGCCGTTGATCTCACCAGCCAGGCCTTCGAGCTCGCGGCGCAAGTCCTCGTAGGCCAGCACGCTCTCGCGTGTCGGTGAGGCTATCTGGATCAGCGTCGCGCTGTTGAGATTCTCCGGATAGTTCGCCAGCAGTTCGCGGAACGCACGGAAGCGCTGCGGCAAGCCCTTCGAGTAGTCAAGGCGGTCGATGCCGACGAGCAGTTGCCGGTGGCCGTACTGCTTTTTCAGCATCGCTTCGGTCTGGCGCGATTCGTTGCTGCCGGCCAGGCGCTGGAACTCGCCGACGTCGATGCCGATCGGGAAAGGGCGCGCGATCACGCGCCGGCCCAGCGCCTCGAAGCCGCCGTCGCCCAACGCCTGCGCGCCTGCCTCTTCCTGCACGAAGCGGGCGAAGTGGTCGGCGTCCGAGCGCGTCTGCAGGCCCACCAGGTCGTAGGCGAAGAACGAGCGCATCAGCCACTGGTGACCCGGTATCGCCGCCAGGATGGGCGGTGGCGGCAGCGGAATGTGCAGAAAGAAGCCGATGCGCTGCCGGCAGCCCAACTTGCGCAGTTCGTCTGCCAGGGGGATCAGGTGGTAGTCGTGCACCCAGATCACGTCGTCGTCGCGCAGCAGTGGCGCGAGCTTGTGCGCGAACAGGCGATTCACGCGCTGGTAGCCGGCGAAGAAGCCGCTGGCGAAATCGGCCAGGTCGAGCCGATAGTGCAGGGCTGGCCACAGCGCCTGGTTCGAGTAACCGGCGTAGTAGGTGTCGTGGTCGGCCTTCGACAGATCGATCGTCACCAGCTCGACCGGACCGGACCGGTGGTGGTGCACCTCGCCCTGGCCGAGCGCACCGTCTTCGGTGACCTTGCCGCTCCAGCCGAACCACAGGCCGCCGCTCTTCGCCAGCGCGTCGCCCAGCGCCACCGCCAGACCCCCCGCCGCGGCCTTGCGCGGATCTCCGACGCGATTCGAAACCAGGACCAGTCGGCCGGTGCTGCTCATGTCAGATCCGCGAGTCCCACGGCGCCGACAATCGCATCGCCGCGTTGATGATGCCCACCATCGAGTAGGTCTGCGGAAAGTTTCCCCACAGCTCGCCGGTCACCGGGTGCGTGTCTTCCGAGAGAAGCCCGAGCGGGTTGCGCACCGCCAGCAACGCGTTGAAGATCTCGCGCGCCTGCTCCTTGCGGCCGATGCGGGCCAGCGCGTCGATGCGCCAGAAGGCGCAGATGTTGAATGACGTCTCGGGCAGCCCGAAATCGTCCGGCGCTTCGTAGCGGCGCATGTAGGGGCCGTCGCAGAGCACATGCTCGAGTGCATCGACCGTGGCCACGAAGCGCGGGTCTTTCGGCTCGATCATGCCGACCTCGGCCATCAAGAGCACGCTGGCATCGAGTTCGCGACCGCCGAAACTTTCGACGAACGATTGCCGTTCTTCGCTCCAGGCCTGCTGCAATACCTTGGCGCGAATGAGATTGGCCCGGCCGTGCCACAGCGCGGCCCGATCGGCCAGGTCGAGGGTCTCGGCGATCTTCGCCAGGCGATCGCACGCCGCCCAGTTCATCAGCACCGAGGAGGTGTGCACGCGGGCGCGGGTGCGTAGCTCCCACATGCCGGCGTCGGGCTGGTCGTGGATGGCGAAGGCGCGTTCGCCAACCTGTTCGAGAAGTTCGAATTCCTCGCGCGTGCCGCGGCGCAGCAGCCGGTGATCGTGGAACGCTTGAGCGGCGCCGAGCACGATGTTGCCGTACACGTCGTGCTGGAAATGCTCGGCGGCCTGGTTGCCCACACGCACGGGACGATGGCCGCGGTAGCCGCCGAGGTGTTCGACGATGCGCTCCGGCAGCTCCCGCTCCAGACCGATGCCGTACAGCGGCTGGATGTGCTCGCCGACCGTGCTGCCGACAGCGTCGCGCAACCAGCGCAGGTAGTCCTCCATCGTTTCGACCTCGGACAGGCTGTTGAGTGCGCGCACGACGAAGAACGCGTCGCGCAGCCAGCAGTACCGGTAGTCCCAGTTGCGCTCGCTCCCCGGGGCTTCCGGAATGCTGGTCGTCATGGCCGCGACGATCGCGCCGGTTTCCTCGAACAGGCAGAGCTTCAGCGTGATCGCCGCGCGGATCACGGCCGCCTGCCACTCCAGAGGCAGCGCCAGTCGGCGCGTCCATCGCCGCCAGTAGTGGGCGGTGTGCTCTTCGAGGTGGCGAGCGCTTTCTTCGACGCCGCCTTCGAGCGTCTCGTCGGTGCCCAGCAGCAGACTGATCGGCCCGTTGAGCGTGAACGTGGTTTCATCGAGGATGTAGGTGATGGGCGCATCGGTTGTCAGGCGAATCGTCAGTGCCGGCCCGATGAAACGGATGTGGTTGCTGCCACGCGTGCGGGCCAGCCCGGTGCGGCCCCAGTCGGCGCGCGGCCGCACGATCAGTCGGATGCGCGGTGCACCCTGAAGGGGGCGCACGCGGCGCACCAGCAGCATCGGCCGAAACGTCCGCTCGTGGTGGAAGAAGCGGGGTGCGAAATCCGTGACCTCGATGCCGCCGCCCTGGGCGTCGAACAGGCGCGTGCGCAGGATGGCCGTGTTTTCATCGTAGGACTGCTCCGTCCTCACGCAGCCTTCGAGCAGCACCTGCGAGCTGCCCTCTTCGCCGATGCCGTCGGCAGAATCGAGCAGCGCATGGAACACCGGGTCAGCGTCGAAACGCGGCATGCAGCACCAGACCAGCCGCGCGTTCGCATCGATCAACGCGCTGATCGTGCAGTTGCCGATCAGGCCCAGGTTCAGGTTGGCAGCAGTGTTCATGGCGCGCTGCGCTCCTGGCGATGTGAGTTCGTCGCTTCGGCAGTGATCCGCAGGAGCCAGGCGGCGACGGCGTCGGTGTCGGCCAGCCGATAGCGCGCGTCGCTGCGGCCCGGTCCGACGCGTATGCCGAAGCCGCCAACGGCCTGGGCCGCGCGGATGCCGTCTTCATCGGTGACATCGTCACCAACGAACACCGGCAGCCGCCCCGCAAAGGGCGGTTCTGCGAGAAATGAGCGCACCGCAGTCCCTTTGGAGACCGAGCGCTGCTTCAATTCGCACACGCAATGCCCGTCGATCAATTCCCATTCGAGCGCGGCGCCGGGCACTTCGGCCAGTGCCTGGGCGAGCAATTCGCGACACGTCGTCGCCAGTTCAGGGATCAGGCGAAAGTGCAGCGCCAGCCCGCTCGGTTTGCTTTCGAGCAGCAGCCCAGCGTGTTGCGCCGCGAGCCGGCGGGCGCAAGAGGTCACGTCCGTCGGCGGTTGCGAGTCGTGCCGCTCGACGCGCCCGCTCGCGCTCCGTCGCTCCGCGCCGTGGGATCCCGCCGCCGCAAGCACCAGGGGCTGCAAAAAAACATCGATTGCCGAGAGCGCGCGACCGCTGACGATGGCCAAAGCTCCGTCGAGTCCGCGCCCTAGCGATTGCAGCGTCGGTACGACCCAGTCCGCCACGGCCACATCTTGCGGACGCATGGCCAAGGGGGCCAACGTGCCATCGAAATCAAGGAACAGGCTCGACCGCGCCGGCAGGCTGGGCGGATCGATAGGTCGATTCAGGTGCATGCCGCTTGAATTTGAAAAGTGAACTCATGCTGGCACGGCCGTCCACGTGCGCACAGCGGCCGTGATGTCGCCTGCATGTAGGACATGTCTTTAAATATCGCGCGACCCGGGTCTCGACAAGGACCCGGGTCTCGACAAGGACCCGGGTCGCCTTGACTGTGGTTGTGTTCGCCAGCGCACAGATCGTGCGGTTGCGCGAGGCGACGATGCGTCATGAGAAGTTCTACTGCCAGGTACGGCTTGGCTGCACCGCCGTCGACACAGACCGAGTTGGCGCAACTGCGGGTACGGGTCGTCGCGCTGGAGAACCTGGTGATCGCGCTGCTGGCACAAGCACCGGACGATCAATTGCTGCTGGCCCGCGAGATGGCGGTGCACATCTCGCCTCGGCCGGGTTTCACCCGGCATCGGTTGACGCTGCACGCCGCGGGCGAAATGCTGAGCCTGGTCGATCGCGCGCGGCGCTTTCGTACCCCGCGGACGCCTTGAGATGCATCAGTACACGAGCCGGCCCCGCGCTCGACACTGTTCACCATGAGCACTGAACTGAGTCCTGAGACGCTGCAGAAGATGCACGCCTATTGGCGCGCCGCGAACTACCTCTCCGTCGGGCAGATCTATCTGCAAGACAACCCGCTGCTCGACACGCCGCTGACGCTGGCCCACATCAAGCCTCGGTTGCTCGGCCATTGGGGCACCACGCCGGGCCTGAACCTGATCTACGTGCACCTGAACCGGTTGATCAAGGACAACGACCTCAACCTGATGGTTGTGATTGGCCCCGGTCACGGCGGGCCGGGCGTCGTCGCGCACAGCTATCTCGAAGGCACGTACACCGAGACCTATCCGGCGATCGAACGCAACCGTGATGGCCTGCGGCGCCTGTTCCGCCAGTTCTCGTGGCCGCAGGGCATTCCCAGCCACGTTTCGCCCGAGGTGCCGGGCTCGATCCACGAGGGTGGCGAGCTCGGCTATTCGCTGGCGCATGCTTACGGCGCGGCGTTCGACAACCCGGACCTCATCGTCGCCTGTGTCGTCGGCGACGGCGAGGCCGAGACCGGCGCGCTGGCCACCAGCTGGCACTCCAACAAGTTCCTCAACCCAGCGCGCGACGGCGCGGTGCTGCCGATCCTGCACTTGAACGGCTACAAGATCGCCAACCCGACCGTGCTGGCGCGCATCAGCCACGAAGAGCTGACCGATCTGATGCACGGCTACGGCCACGAGCCGTACTTCGTCGAGGGTGATGACCCGATGCAGGTGCATCAGGCGCTGGCGCAGACGCTCGATGTGGTGCTGGCGCGGATCCGCGAGATTCAAAGCGCCGCGCGCCGCGTTGGCCAGACGGCCGCACGCCCGCGCTGGCCGATGATCGTCCTGCGCACGCCCAAGGGCTGGACCGGGCCGAAGTTCGTCGATGGCCAAGCCGTCGAAGGCACGTGGCGCTCGCACCAGGTGCCCATAGCAGACTTCAAAACGCCAGCCCATGTGCAGCAGCTCGAAGACTGGCTGATGAGCTACCGGCCGCGCGAGCTCTTCGATGACGACGGCTGCCTGCGCGAGGAGCTGGCCGCGCTCGCACCCACCGGCCAGCGCCGCATGGGAGCCAACCCGCACGCCAACGGCGGCGCGCTGTTGCAGCCGCTGGCGCTGCCGCGCTTTCATGACTACGCGGTGGCGGTGCCCACACCCGGTGCCGTCGACGCCGAAGCGACGCGCGTGCTCGGCCGCTTCCTGCGCGACGTGATGAAGCTCAATCTGGCGGCAGGCAACTTCCGCATCTTCGGCCCGGATGAAACCGCATCGAACCGGCTGGATCCGGTGTTCGAAGTCACCGCCAAGCAGTGGATGGATGGCATACAGGACGGCGACAACCACCTCGCCACCGACGGCCGCGTGATGGAAGTGTTGAGCGAGCACCTGTGCGAAGGCTGGCTCGAAGGCTACTTGCTCACCGGCCGCCACGGGCTGTTCTCGTGCTACGAGGCCTTCATCCACATCATCGGTTCGATGTTCAACCAGCACGCCAAGTGGCTCAAGGTCTGCAACCAGATCGCGTGGCGAAAGCCGATCGCCTCGCTGAACATCCTCCTGACGTCGCATGTCTGGCGCCAGGACCACAACGGCTTCTCTCACCAGGATCCGGGCTTCATCGATCACGTGGCGAGCAAGAAGGCCGACGTGGTGCGCATCTACCTGCCGCCCGACGCCAATACGCTGCTGTCGGTCGCCGACCACTGCCTGCGCAGCCGCAACTACGTCAACCTGATCATTGCCGGCAAGCAGCCCGCGCCGCAGTGGCTCGGCATCGACGCGGCGGTGCGTCACTGCACGGCCGGCGCAGGCGTATGGGACTGGGCGAGCACCGACAACGGCAGCGAGCTCGATGTGGTGATGGCCTGCGCCGGTGACGTGCCGACGCTGGAGACCTTGGCGGCCGTGACCCTGCTGCGCGAGTACGTGAGCGACATCCGCATCCGCGTCGTCAACGTCGTCGACCTGATGGTGCTGCAACGGCCGTCCGAGCATCCGCACGGCCTGGCGGATCACGAGTTCGATGCGCTGTTCACCACCGACAAGCCGGTGATCTTTGCCTTCCATGGCTACCCGGCCATCATCCACAAGTTGACCTACCGGCGGCGCAATCACGACAACATCCATGTCCGCGGCTACAAGGAAGAGGGCACCACGACGACGCCGTTCGACATGGTCGTGCTGAACAACCTCGACCGCTACCAGCTCGCGCTCGACGCGATCCGGCGCATTCCGCGCCTTGCCGATCAGGTGGCGACTGAAGCAGCGCGCTACGAGACGACCATGCAACGCCACAAGCTCTATATCGGAGAGCACGGCGACGATCTGCCGGAGGTTCGCGATTGGCGCTGGACGAACTGAAGACTCAGCGCCACGTTCTCGCCCTGAACAGCGGCTCGTCGTCGTTCAAGTTCGGCTTGTTCCGCGTTGCATCAGATCTGTGCGAAACCCTGTGCGCCGAAACCGTTGCTAGCGCCGACCCCGCGGACGCGATGGCCCGCGTGGCCAGCGCGCTGGCGCGGCCCGGCGTGCCGGCGCCGGACGTCGTTGGCCATCGCGTCGTCCACGGCGGCCCCACGCTGCGCAAGCATGGCCTCATCGACGCGGCGCTGCTGCACCAACTCGACGCCGCGGTGGCGTTTGCGCCGCTGCACACACCCGCGGCGCTGGCGCTGATCAGTTGGGCCGGCGGGCACTTTCGCGGCATCCCGCAGGTGGCGTGTTTCGACACCTGCTTTCACAACACGATGCCCGACGTGTCCCGCGTCCTGCCGATCGACGGAGCGCTGCGAGCGCAGGGCATCCAGCGCTACGGATTCCACGGCCTCTCGCTCGAATCGATCGTGCGCCAATTGAGTGAGGACCAATCCGGCGAGCGCCTGCCGCGCCGTCTGGTCGTGGCCCACCTCGGCAACGGCGCCAGCATCACCGCCATCGAGGACGGCCGCTCGATCGACACCAGCATGGGCCTGACGCCCAGCGGCGGCGTGATCATGGGCACGCGCAGCGGCGACCTCGACCCCGGGGTGCTCATCTACCTGATGCGCGAGCGGCAGTTCGATGTCGTCAGGCTCGAAGACATGGTCGATCGACAATCCGGCCTGCTCGGCATTTCCGGCCTCAGCAGCGACATGCGGCGACTGCACGAGGCGGCCGCATCGAACGCCGACGCTGCGCTAGCGATCGAGATGTTCTGTTATTCCGTGCGCAAGCAGATCGCTGCCATGGGTGCTGTGCTGGGCGGCATCGACCTGCTGGTCTTCACCGGCGGCATTGGCGAAAACGACGCGCGGGTGCGCGAGAAGATTTGCGCCGGGTTGGGTTGGCTCGGTGTCGGCCCGGCTGAAGTGAAGGTGCTGGCCTCGCAGGAAGAAGAGCAGATCGCGCGCCATGGCGCGGCTTTGTCGGCGCATGTAGAGCAAACCTCATGAACAAGGATCCCGTCTGCGGCATGGCGGTGACGCCGAAGTCGTTTCACTGGCTGGACCACGGCGGCCAGCGCATGTACTTCTGCAGCGCCGGTTGCAAGACCCGGTTTGCCGCCGACCCGGCGAAGTACCTGAAGCCGGTGGCGCAAAACGAACCGGTCGTCCCTGGTGCGATCTACACCTGCCCGATGCACCCCGAGGTGCGGCAGGACCACGCAGGCGCGTGCCCCAAATGCGGCATGGCGCTCGAACCCGTGATGCCGACGTTGGACGACAGCGAGAGCCCCGAACTCACCGACTTCCAGCGCCGCTTCTGGTGGACGCTGCCGCTGACGTTGGTGGTCACCGTGCTGGCGATGTTCGGCCACCGCCTGGGCTGGTTCGAGATGGCCACGCAAAGCTGGATCGAGCTCGTGCTGACGCTGCCGGTCGTGCTCTCGGCCGGCGCGCCGTTTTTCGTGCGTGGCGCGAAGTCGATCGTGAACCGCAGCCCGAACATGTGGACGCTGATCGGCCTGGGCACCGGCGCAGCGTTTGTCTACAGCGTTGTTGCGACCATCGCGCCGCAGGTCTTCCCGGCGGCGTTCGTGTCGATGGGTCGCGTCGCGGTGTACTTCGAAGCAGCGGCGGTGATCATCTCGCTGACGCTGCTCGGCCAGATCTTCGAGCTGAAGGCGCGTTCGCAAACCTCGGCGGCGATCAAGTCGCTGCTCGGGCTGGCGCCGAAGACCGCACGCCGCATCAACGCCGACGGCAGCGAGGAAGACATTGCGTTGACGTATGTGCATGTCGGCGACACGCTGCGCGTGCGACCCGGCGAGAAGGTGCCGGTCGATGGCGTGGTCACCGAAGGCGCCAGTGCGGTTGACGAGTCGATGCTCACCGGCGAGCCGATGCCGGTGAGCAAACGCGCGGGCGACACGCTGATCGGCGCCACGCTGAACACCAGTGGCGCGCTGGTGATGCGCGCCGACAAGATCGGCGCGCAGACGGTGCTGGCCGGCATCGTGCAGATGGTGGCGCAGGCGCAGCGTTCGCGCGCGCCGATGCAGCGCATGGCCGATCGTGTTGCCGGCTACTTCGTCGTCGGTGTGGTCGGCGTCGCGTTGCTGACGTTCTTCGCCTGGGGTGTGTTCGGTCCCGAGCCGAGCTGGGTCTTCGGCCTCGTCAACGCCGTGGCGGTGTTGATCATCGCCTGCCCCTGCGCGCTCGGTCTGGCCACGCCGATGTCGATCATGGTCGCCACCGGCAACGCAGCCACGCAGGGCGTGCTGTTCCGTGACGCTGCCGCCATCGAAAACCTGCGCAAGGTCGACACGCTGATCGTCGACAAGACCGGCACGCTGACCGAAGGCAAGCCGCGCTTCGACCGCGTGCTCGCAGCGCCGGGATTTGACGAAGACGAGGTACTGCGCCTGGCTGCCAGCCTCGACCAGGGCAGCGAGCATCCGTTGGCGCAGGCAATAGTGCAAGGCGCGCGCGCCCGCGGCCTCGAACTCGACAGCGCCGAAGGCTTCGAGTCGGACAGCGGCATCGGCGTGCGCGGCAACGTCGGCGGCAAAGCGCTGGCGTTGGGCAACAGCGCGCTGATGACGCAGCTCGGCATCGACACCGGCGCGTTGATGGCGCAGGCCGAAGCGCTGCGCGCCGAAGGTGCCAGCGTGATGCACCTGGCCGTCGAGGGACAACTGGCCGGGCTGCTCGCGGTGTCGGACCCGATCAAGGCCAGCACTGCGCAGGCCCTGGCGCTGCTGAAGGCCAGTGGCCTGCGCGTCATCATGGCCACCGGCGATGGCCTGACGACGGCCAAGTCAGTGGCTGCGAAATTGGGCATCGATGAAGTGCATGGCGAGGTCAAGCCAGCGGACAAGCTGGCGCTGGTGTCGCGCCTGCAAGGCGAAGGCCGCATCGTCGCCATGGCCGGCGACGGCATCAACGATGCACCCGCCCTGGCCAAGGCCGATGTCGGCGTGGCCATGGGCACCGGCACCGACGTGGCGATGAACAGCGCGCAGGTCACGCTCGTCAAAGGCGACCTGCGCGGCATCGCTCAAGCGCGCGTGATCTCCAACCAGACCATCGCCAACATGAAGCAGAACCTGGCCTTCGCCTTTGTCTACAACGCGCTCGGTGTGCCGCTGGCCGCGGGTGTGCTGTACCCGTTCACCGGCTGGCTGCTGTCGCCGATGATCGCGGCGCTGGCGATGAGCCTGAGCTCTGTATCGGTGATCGGCAATGCGTTGCGCCTGCGACGCAAGGCCGTGCACGCCGACTGATGCGGCTGCC
>JANOEG010000226.1:0-2258 GCA_031413095.1 Burkholderiales bacterium
TGCGGCCCCGAGTTCACGCTCGAGAACATGGCCAAGATCGGCGAGCGCATCTGGAACATGGAGCGCGAGTTCAACAACAAGGCAGGCTTCACCAACAAAGACGACAACCTGCCGCCGCGGCTGTTGAACGAACCCACCAAGACAGGGCCTGCGAAGGGCCTGGTCAGCAAGCTGCCGGAGATGCTGCCGAAGTACTACGCCGCGCGCGGCTGGAATGCCGATGGCACGCTGAAGCCCGAGACGCGGACGCGCCTCGGCCTCTAACCCACTGAGCCCTCGGACGAAGGCGGTTCTCGAACCGCCTTCTTCTTTTGGAGAACGACATGACCAGACACGTGATCCTCGGCGCCGGCCCGGCAGGTGTCATCGCCGCAGAAACGATCCGCAAGCACGCACCGGCCGACGAGATCGTCGTCGTCGGCGACGAGCCCGAAGCGCCGTACTCGCGCATGGCGATTCCGTACCTGCTGATCGGCAATGTCGGCGAAGAGGGCACGCACCTGCGTCACGGCAAGGACCACTACGCCAAGCAACGCATCGAGCTGAAGCGCGGCGTGCGTGCGAAGTCGGTGGATGTGGCGAAGAAAACCGTCGCTCTCGACGACGGCAGCACGCTGGCGTACGACCGCCTGCTGATCGCCACCGGCTCGTCGCCGGCGTCGCCGCCGATCCCCGGCATCGACAGCGAAGGCGTGCTGCACTGCTGGACGCTGAAGGACGCACGTGCGATCGCAGAGCGCGCCGTCAAGGGCGCGCGCGTGCTGCAGATGGGCGCGGGCTTCATCGGCTGCATCATCATGGAGTCGCTGGCGGCGCGCGGCGTGCAGCTCACCGTCGTCGAAATGGGCGACCGCATGGTGCCGCGCATGATGGGCCCGACGGCCGGCGGCATGATCAAGGACTGGTGCGAAAAGAAGGGCGTGCGCGTCTTCACCGGCACGCGCGTCGAGGCGATCGAAGCCGCCGGGGCCACGGCAGCGCCTGCGTACAGCGAGGGATTGCTGTCGCGATTGGCGCACGCCGTTGGCTTGGGCCAAAACGAGGCCGCCGCTGCACCGACGGGCGCGCCGCTCAAAGTGCGCCTGTCCAACGGTCAATCGCTTGACGCCGATCTCGTCATCAGCGCCACCGGCGTCAAGCCCAACATCGGTTTCCTCGAAACCTCCGGCATCAAGTGCCTACTCGGTGTGCTCACCGACGAGCACCTGCAAACCAACGTACCCGGCGTCTATGCCGCGGGCGATTGCGCCGAAGCCTTCGACAAGGTGAGCGGCAAGACGATCGTCAGCGCGATCCAACCGAATGCCGCGGAACAAGCGCGCGTCGCTGCGCTCAACATGGTCGGCCAGAAAGCCGAGCTGCGCGGGGTGACGCAGATCAACGTGCTAGACACGCTCGGCCTCATCAGCACCAGCTTCGGCGACTGGCAAGGCGCGCCCGGCGGCGAGCACGTGGAGCTCACCGACAAGGCGGCTGGCCGACACTTGAGCCTGCAATTCGGTGGCGACCGCCTCGTCGGCTGCAACAGCGTCGGCTGGACCGAACATGTCGGCGCGATGCGCGGGTTGGTCGAAGGCCAGGTCAAGCTCGGCGCCGAGTGGAAGCAGCGCTTGCTTAGAGATCCAACGCAGCTGATGGCGGCGTACCTGGCGACCGCGCAGGCGCAGGAGCAAAAAGCGCTCGTGCGTGCATGATGTTCAGATGCGTATCACCTTCAAGCTCTACGCCAGCCTCACCCAGCACCTGCCCGCCGAAGCGCGTCAAAGCAACCGGGTGGAACTCGACATTCCCGAGGGCACACCGATCGCCAAGATCATCGAGCCCTTCGGCATGCCGGAGAAGCTGGTGCATCTGGTGCTGATCAACGGCGTCTATGTGCCGCCCGAAGAGCGCCTGTCCTTCACGCCGAAAGAAGGCGACGTGCTCGCCATCTGGCCGCCGATTGCGGGGGGGTAGTGCAAGCGCACTATCAATTCACGTTCGAGCGCGAGATGGGCTGCACCGCCGGGGAGTTGCGCGCGTGGCTTCCGGGCGCCAGTGGTGGCAGAACGATCGAGTGGCGCGAGGCTGGGGCGTTGATCGCGATCGATGAGGGGCACGCCATGCTCAGCTGGCACACCCTCGAGCCACGTCGCATTGCGCTCATCACCTTGCCGCGTCTGCGCGTGCGCACAGAGGTCATCGGTGTCGATGAACCGGCGTGGCAGCGCTTCATGAAGCACTTCGATCTGTACACGCAGCGAGGCGGTGGATAAGCC
>JANOEG010000227.1:0-5857 GCA_031413095.1 Burkholderiales bacterium
GGTGCGCCCGTCGGACCTGAGCACGATGGACCGCGACCAGTTGAAGGACGCTCTGGCGATCGTCAAGCGCTTCCGTTCGCTGCTGCGCCAGCGCTTCCGTTTCGACGTGCTTTGATCATGCGCGCGCCGGGCCGCCCCAAGCGCAAATTCCCCCTCGGGGGGACGACGCGCAGCGTCTTGGGGGCAACATGAGCGCGCCCCGCCTGCTCGCTCTCTTCGCGCTCGGCTGGCTTCTGCTGAACTTTCCGTTGCTGAGCCTGTGGGACCGCAGCGACACCACGCTGTTCGGCCTGCCGCTGCTGCCGGCCGCGGTGTTCGGTGGCTGGGCGGTGCTGATCGCTGCGGCGGCGTGGATCGTCGAGGCGAATGACGACGGCGAGGACGGCTGAATGCTCGGCCTGCCGCTGGTGCTCGGCGCCTCGTTCGCCTACCTGCTGCTGCTGTTCGCGGTGGCCTGGTGGGCCGACCGACGCGCGCTGGCCGGCCGCTCACCGACCGCGAATGCCTGGGTCTATACGCTGTCGATCGGCGTCTATTGCACCGCGTGGACCTACTTCGGCAGCGTCGGTCGCGCGGCCAGCTCGGGCCTGTGGTTCCTGCCGATCTACCTCGGGCCGACGCTGGCGATGCTGCTGGCGTGGACGCTGCTGCGCAAGATGGTGCGCATCGCGCGCACGCACCGCATCACCTCGATCGCCGACTTCGTCGCCAGCCGCTACGGCAAGAGCCGCACGCTCGCGGCGCTGGTGACGCTGATCGCGCTGATCGGCATCCTGCCCTACATCGCGCTGCAGTTGAAAGCCATCGCCAGCGGCCTGGCGCTGCTGACAGGCACGCATGGCGAGGCCGGCGCACCGTGGTGGCTCGACAGCACGCTGGCCATCGCGCTCGTGCTCGCCGGCTTCACGATCGCCTTCGGCACGCGCCATCTCGATGCGTCGGAGCAGCATCCAGGCATGGTGGCGGCAATCGCGCTCGAGTCGGTGGTCAAGCTGGCAGCCTTCATCGCGGTTGGCGCCTTCGTCTGCTGGGGCCTGTTCGACGGCCCGGCCGACATCTTCAGGCGTGCCGCGGCGCGCGCCGATCTGGCGCCGCTGCTCGGCCTGGTCGGCAGCAGCGGCGGTCAGGCACGTTTTGCCGGCGGGCAATGGTTCGCACTGACGCTGCTGTCGATGCTGTCGCTGCTGATGCTGCCGCGCCAGTTCCAGGTCATGGTCGTCGAGAACGTCGACGAGCGTCACTTGAAGCGCGCCACCTGGGCCTTCCCGCTCTACCTGCTGGCGATCAACGTCTTCGTGCTGCCGATCGCGCTCGGTGGGCTGCTGCACTTCGGCGTCGGTGGCGCCGCCAACCCCGAGACCTTCGTGCTCTCGCTGCCACTCGCGCTCGGCCAGCCGGGGCTCGCACTCGCCGCTTTCGTCGGCGGGTTGTCGGCGGCCACTGGCATGGTCATCGTCGAATCTATCGCCGTTTCGACGATGGTCTGCAACGACCTCGTCATGCCGGCGCTGCTCAAGGCCCAACCGGGCCGCGACTTCAGCCGCGTGCCGCTGGCGGTGCGGCGCGTCGTCATCGTCGCCCTGCTGCTGCTCGGCTACCTGTACTTCCGCCTCGCCGGCGAGGCCTATGCGCTGGTCTCGATCGGCCTGATCAGCTTCGCCGCGGTGGCGCAGTTCGCGCCGGCCCTGATCGGCGGCATGTACTGGAAAGGCGGCACGCGCGCCGGCGCGCTGGCGGGCCTGGCGGGCGGCTTCGCGCTCTGGGGCTGGACGCTGCTGCTGCCGTCGATCGCCAAGTCGGGCTGGCTGCCTTTGAGCTTCGTCAACGACGGGCCTTGGGGTCTGGCGCTGCTGCGCCCCGAGCAACTGCTGGGCCTGACCGGACTCGACAGCCTGACCCATGCCCTGCTGTGGAGCCTGCTGGCCAACGTCGGCCTGTATGTCGCGGTGTCGCTGGCGCGCGCGCCCGCCGCGCGTGAGGTGGCGCAGGCACTGCGCTTCGTCGATGTGTTCCGGCGCGACGACGCCATGCCCGACGATGCTCCCTTGCGCTGGCGCTCGACCTCGCCGTTGGCCGAGCTGCGCCAAATGGCGACGCGCTTTCTCGGCGCCGAAGCGGCCGAACGCGCCTTCGCCGGCTACGCGCAGCGCCGCGTGCCCGACGCCACGCTGGTGCGCCAGGTCGAAACGCAACTGGCGGGCGCCATCGGCAGCGCCTCGGCGCACGCGATGGTGGCCACCGTCGTCGAAGAGGAGCCGTTGGCGCGCAGCGACCTGCTGCGCGTGCTAGACGAGGCGTCGCAGGTGCGCGAACTCAACCGCCAGCTCGAAGCGCTCGACAAATTGAAGGACGACTTCATGTCGTCAGTGACGCACGAGCTGCGCACACCGCTGACGTCGATCCGCGCCTTTGCCGAGCTGATGCGCGACGACCCGGAGATGGACGCCATGCAGCGCCAGCAATTCCTCGCGCTCGTGGTCGCCGAATCCGAACGCTTGTCGCGGCTGGTGAACCAAGTGCTCGACATGGCGAAGATCGAGTCCGGCCACGGCGAGTGGCGCAATGAGGCGATCGACCTCGGCGCACTGATAGAGCACGCGGTGGCCACCACGTCCGAAACCTTCCGCGAGCGCGGCGCCACGGTGACGGTGGACAAGCCCACGCAAGTGCCGATGCTGCACGCTGACCGCGACCGTTTGCTGCAGGTACTGATCAACTTGCTGTCGAACGCCGCCAAGTTCACGCCGCCGGGCCAGGGGCGCGTGCAGGTGCGCCTGCGCTGCGATCAACGCGCAGCCACCGTCGAGGTGCGCGACAACGGCCCCGGCGTGCCGCCCGAACAGCAGCAGCTCGTCTTCGAAAAATTCCGCCAGGGCGGCAGTGCCTCGCAACGCCCGCAGGGCACCGGTCTGGGCCTGCCGATCAGCCGCCGCATCGTCGAACACTACGGTGGCCGCATCTGGCTCGAAAGTGCGCCGGGTCAAGGCGCATGCTTCGCCTTCGAGCTGCCGTGGCACCACGATGAGAAGGAGACGCCCACATGAAACATGTGCTGATCGCCGATGACGAGCCCAACATCGTCATCTCGCTCGAGTTCCTGATGAAGCGCGAAGGCCACCGCGTCAGCATCGCGCGCGACGGCGATGCAGCGCTGGCGGCGATCCGCGCCGAACGACCCGACCTCGTGTTGCTCGACGTGATGATGCCGGGCAAGAGTGGTTTCGAGGTCTGCCAGGCCGTGCGCGGCGACGAGTCGCTGGCCAGCGTGAAGATCCTGATGCTCTCTGCCAAGGGCCGCGACACCGACCTGGCCAAGGGCAGCGCGCTCGGCGCCGATGCCTACATGACCAAACCGTTCTCGACCCGCGAGCTGGCGGACAAGGTGCGCGAGATGTTGGGATGAAGTTTGACAAGCGCGAAGCCATCGCCGCGCTGCTGCCCGCTGCGTTGCTGGCTCTGGCCGCGCTGGCCGCGTGGGGGGTCTTCGCGCTCGCGCCCGACGCCGAGGGCCGCGCCGCGCTCGGCCTGTTTGCCGGCCTGATGCTGGCCGCCGTGGCCGGCACCTTGATGCGCAAGGCCTACCTGCGCTGGGTGCGCGCTGCAGCGCGGCTGGCCGAGGACGCGGGCACCTTGTTGGCCGCCGACGTGCAGCGCGACCTGACTGCCGAAGGCGCTGGCGCCGAAGTGCAGTCGCTGGCCCAGGTGGTCAATCAACTGGCCGCGCAGCGCAGCGCCTTGCGCAACGACATCGCCGAGCAGGTGCGCGCCGCCAGCCGTAATGTCGAACAGGAACGCAACCGGCTGGCCGCGCTGATGGCCGAGCTGACGCAAAGCGTCGTCGTCTGCAACCTCGACGGCCGCATCCTGCTCTACAACCGGCGCGCGCGGCTGCAACTGCGTGCGCTGTCCGCGTCGCCGTCGGCGGCCGACGGCGCCGAGCTGATCGGCCTCGGCCGCTCGATCTACGCCCTGCTCGACCGCGCGCTGATCGCCCACGCCATCGAGAGCGTGCAGCAGCGCCTGGCGCGCGGCGCGGCCCACCCGTCGGCGCAGTTCGTCACCGGCACGCGTGCCGGCGCGCTGCTGCGCGTGCAACTGGCGCCGGTGCGCGTGGCCGGCGGTGATGCGCTGGAAGGTTTCGTGCTGATGCTCGACAACATCACGCGCGACTTCGCCGGCCAGGCCGAGCGCGACCAGTTGCTGCACACGCTCGGTGAAGGCAGCCGCGCCTCGCTCGGCAACGTGCAGGCGGCGCTGGAGATGCTCGACTTCCCCGACCTCGATGCACCGACACGCGAGCGCTTCATGGCCGTGGTCCGCGACGAGGTGCGGGCGATGAGCGCGCGCGTGCAGGAACTCGCCACGCACAGCGCGCAGACGATGAAGACGCGTTGGCCGCTGGAGGACATGCGCGGCGACGATCTGCTGGCCGCGGCCTGCCGCCGCATCGAAGCCAGCATCGACACCTGCCGCGCCACCGTCGAACAGGCAGACGCCGACCTGTGGCTGCAGGTCGACAGCTACTCGCTGCTGCAGGCACTGACTTCGCTGGCCGGACGCCTAGCCGGCGAGTACGACGTCAAGCTGGTGCGCCTGCGCCTGACGCGCGACGACAAGGACAACGCTGCCCACGCGCGCCTCGACCTCGTCTGGCAAGGCCCGTCGATGAGCACCGAGACGGTGATCGGCTGGGAGACCGAGCCGATGCGCGTCGGCGGCGAGAGTGTGGCGCTGACCGTGCGCGACGTCGTCGAGCGCCACGGCGGTGAGTTCTGGTTCGAGCGCGAGCGCGTGCGCCATGCGTCGTTCTTCCGCATGCTGCTGCCGCTGGCGGTGGAAGGCGAGCCGCTGGAGGCCAGCGCGGTCGTGCGCGGCGACAGCCGCCCCGAGGTCTTCGACTTCGATCTCTTCCAGCGTGAGCCCTCGCGCGAGCTCGCCGAGCGGCGCCTGGCCGATCTCACCTACACCGTGTTCGACACCGAGACCACCGGGCTCGAACCCTCGGCCGGCGACGAGATCATCCAGATCGGCGCGACGCGCATCCTTGCTGCCAAGTTGCGCCGCGAAGACGCCTTCGAGCAGCTCGTCAACCCGCAGCGCAGCATCCCGGCCGTGGGCATCGCCATCCACGGCATCGAGCCAGCGATGGTGGCCGACGCGCCGACCATCGACACCGTGCTGCCAACGTTCCACGCCTACGCGCAGGACACCGTGCTGGTGGCGCACAACGCCGCCTTCGACATGCGCTTTCTCGAATTGAAGCGCGAACGCTGCGGCGTCGCCTTCGAACAGCCAGTGCTCGACACGCTGCTGCTGTCGGCCGTCGTGCACCCGGCGCAAGAGTCGCACCGCCTGGAAGCCATCGCCGAGCGCCTGGGCGTGCCCGTGCTCGGCCGCCACACGGCTTTGGGTGACGCTATGGTCACGGCAGAAGTGTTCCTGAAGCTGATTCCGCTGCTGGGCGAGCGCGGGATTCACACGCTGGGTGAGGCGTTGGCGGCGTCGGAGAAGACGTACCTGGCGCGGGTGAGCTACTGACGATCGACGAGCGACGGCGCAGCCTTATGCTCATCGCAAAGCACTCACCCAGAGGCCATTGATGCTCGCGCTGCGCCCCAACTGCGAATGCTGCAACGTCGATCTGCCGCCCTACTCTCTGGCGGCGCGCATCTGCACCTTCGAGTGCACCTTCTGCGCCGATTGCGCGGATCAGCGCCTTCGCGGCATTTGCCCCAACTGCGGCGGCGAGCTGGTGCGCCGACCGCGGCGGCCCGAGGCCGAACTGGCCACACACCCCGCATCGACGGCGCGTGTCTTCAAGCCATCGGGGTGCGCGCCCTAGGCTAGGCCAGCACGC
>JANOEG010000228.1:0-2056 GCA_031413095.1 Burkholderiales bacterium
GTCGGCGCGCAGGGCGAGATCGAGGCCTACCAGTTCTACCCGGCGGTGATCCATTCGCAAGCGCGCTTCACCTACACCGAAGTGGCCGCGACGCCGGTGAAGTGCTGCGACAGCTCGTGCAGCTTCAGTCGGCGCACGCCGCGCGCCGGGTCGTGCAGCGTCACCGTGTTGCCCTTGACATCGGTCAGAACGACGAAGTGGTTCAAGTCCCAGTGCAGCACACAAGGCAGCGCGAGCTGTTCCAACTGCTGCGGCTCGACGCGCAGAGCGCGCGGGTTGAAGCGCAGCTCGCCGGCCATGCGCACCAGATCGGCCATCGTCGCGCCCTTGAGCGAGAGCGAAAAGCGCTGCCGCAGCGTCGCCAGATCGGTGCGATGACCATGAGCACCAACTATCATCGCCAAGCATGCTAGCGCACACTCTGCTGCCTCGGTCTGCAGCAGCATCGGCACCCGGCGCGAGCCGAAGGGCGACAGGCTCAGGGCGTCGGCGCGCATGGCCGGGCCGGCGCTAGACGCGGCTGGCCACGCCGATCACCGGCGCGAACAACCACTCAAACAAGCGACGGCGCTCGATCGGTACATCGGCTTCGAGCTGCATACCCGGCACCAGCGGCCGCACCTCGGCTCCCGTAGGAATGTCCTGGCGCGCCAGCGTCACAGCAATGCGGTACATCGGCTCGCGCGTCGAGGTGGCCAATCCCGTCAACTCGGCAGCGCTCAAAGGCGCCAGAGATACCTGCTCGATGCGGCCTTGCTGCGAGCCAAATTTCTGATACGGAAAAGCGTCATAGCGCAGCAGCACGGGTTGTTCGGCACGCAAGAAGCCGACCGCGCTCGATGGCGCATACAAGTGCGCCTGCAGCTTGGCATCACTCGGCACCAAACTGGCCAGCGCCACGCCGGGCGTCACGGTCTGTCCGGGTTGCGCAATCAGGCCGCTGACCACGCCGTCTTGCGGCGCGCGCACGACGAGGCTGCGCCGCGACTCGCTCTCGGCGCCCAGCTGCGCCAACTCGGCGCGCTCGCGCTCGATCTCGCCGAGCTTCCTGGCCTTGTCGAGCGGCAAGTCACGGCGCTGCGCCTCGAGCGCCGATATCTCGCGCGCATGCGCGCCACGCTGGCGCTCCAACGCCTGGCGTTGCGCCTGCAACCCGAGCAACTCTTCGGTCTTGACCTGCACCTGTGCGCTGGAGACGAAGTTGTCGTTGCGCAGCGACTCGATGCGTGCCCGCGCCTCTTCGGCCAGCTGAATGCGCTGCATTGCGAGTGCCAGCTCGGCGTCGAGCGATGATTGCTCACGCTGCATATCCGCCGCGCGGCGCGACAGCGCCGAGACTTGGCTGTCATGCAACGACTGCTGCTGGGCCGCGGCCTTGTCCAGGCTGGTCTCGCGCGCGACAAGACTGCGCTGCACGGCAGCCTGGGTGCCGCCCGCGGCGGCTGCGCGGTCAAGCGACAGGACAAACAACACGTCGCCCGAGCGAACTTTCGCACCTTCAGCGACACGACGCTCCAGCAGCAGCGCCTCTTGTGGCGCCACCAGCCGGATGACGCCGCGGTCGGGCACCAACACACCTGACACGCGCACCTTGCGCGTGTATTCGCCAAGCCAGAGAAAGGCTCCCAGCGTCAGCGCCGCCGTGACCACGGCACCGGTGAGCACCGTCAGCGACACCGGACGGATCAGCTGGATCTCACCGACCCACGAGGTTCTGCGCGATTCGAGAACCTCTGGGCGAAAGAGGTCTACCAAGTGCCCTTAGGCAACTGCGACGCGCCGCCGTCGCCACCGCTGACATGGCGAAGTTGCTCGGCGTCGAGCTCGCGCAACTTTGAAACAGCCTGATTGCGAGCTTGTTGGCTGGTGCCCTTGGCAGTGACCTTGGACATCCAACGAACGATGGTTTTCTGACCGACTTTCATACGAGCTCCTGGCGAAGAGAACGAGCGAAACAGCTCAGTACCCATATTCGACCAGCGCTAGCGCGCGTGCAAAATTGTCAGTTCTTACAAGGGATCAGTGAATCAGGCCCAAACGCAACGCTTTGAGCACG
>JANOEG010000229.1:0-1822 GCA_031413095.1 Burkholderiales bacterium
GATGAGTTGCCGCACCACACCGTCGTGGCCGAGGTGCGCCGCCGCGATCAGCGCGGTGCCGTCGTAGCGACTGGTGGTGAGCTTGGCGCTCGCGCCTTCGGCCAGCAGGATGCGCAGCGATTCTTCGTCGTCCGCGACGGACGCGATCGTCACTGCGTCGTAGCGGTCGTTGTCGAGCGCGGCCGTGTTGGCGCCGGCTTGTATCAGCGCACGCAGCGCCGCGCGCTGCTTGGCGAAGGTGGCAGCGTGCAGCGGCGTGCGGCCGTTGCCGTCGCGCGCTTCGAGCGCGGCCTTGTTGCCCGCCGCGCCGCGCTCGATAGCGGCCGCGTCGCCCTTCCACGCAGCGGCGTGCAGCCCGGTGTAGGCCGCGGATTCGCTCGGGCTCGGGCCCACTTGGGCGTGGGTCGTCGCGGCGAGCAACAGCAACGCCGCGGCCAGCAAGCGCCGTGTCATGGCTTGGGCGCCGCCGGCGCGCCCGGCGCCTGGCTCCACAGCACGCCGCCGGTGGCCCAATCGCTTCGCTTGATGTCGTAGAAGAGGATGTCGACGCCGCTCGGGTTGCCGCCGAGCACGCGCACGCAAGCGGCGGTGACCTCCTGCGCCAGCGCGGCTTTCTGCTCTGCCGTGCGGCCTTCGAAGAGTTCGATGCGGATGGTGGGCATGGTTGCTTGTCTCCTTTGTCGTCAATCGTCCAGGCTGCGCAGCAGCGCGGGCCATTCGTCTTCACCTTCGGGCGTGCGGCTGTCGCCGATCCATTGGCGCTGTGTGTGCATCGCCACCTCGTCGCTCACGCAAGCCACACTGCCGCCTGCCATCGCTGCGATCTGGATTTGCGCCGCACGTTCCAGCAGGTGCATCAGCACGAAGGCTTCGGCCACCGTGCGGCCGACGGTCAGAGTGCCGTGGTTGGCGAGGATCAGGCCGTCGAGCGCGCCGAGCGCGGCCACCAGGCGGGCGCGCTCGTCGGTGTCGAACGCCAGCCCTTCATAGGCGTGGCGCCCGAGCCGCCGCCACAGGCGCATCGCCGGCTGCGAACAGGGCAGCAAGCCCCCCTCCGAGCTCGGCATCGCGGCCAGCGTCTGGCCCCAGAGCGTGTGCAGGTGCATCACGCACACGGCATCCGGCCGCGCCGCATGCACGGCACCGTGGATCGCGAAGCCGCTCGGATTCACCACTGCGCCGGAGCCGTCGATCACGCGGCCCTGCACATCGACCTTCACCAGATTCTCGGGCCGCACTTCGGCAAAGCGCAGACCGAAGCGGTTGATGAGGTACGCACCGGGCTCGCCCGGCACCGACGCGCTGATGTGCGTCCAGACGATATCGTCCCAGCCGCGGCGCGCGGCCAGGCGGTAAGCCGCAGCGAGGTCGCGGCGTACCGCTGACTCGCTCAATGCGCTTCCGCCGTCTTGGCCGCCTCGATGGCGCCAGCCGTGTCACCGCGCGTGCCGTTGAAGAACAGGTTCAGCGCCACGGCCGCCACCGCCGTCAGCAGGATGCCGGACTCGAGCAGCGGGTGCAGGCCATGCGCCATCTGCTGCGTCCAGCGCGGCGCGACCAGCGGAATCAAGCCGAAGCCGATCGACAGCGCGACGATGTAGAGGTTGTTGCGGTTGCCCCGGTAATCCACGGTGGACAGGATGCGGATGCCGGTGGCCGCGACCATGCCGAACATCACCAGACCGGCGCCGCCGAGCACGAAAGTGGGAATGCTCTCGACGAAGGCCGCCATCTTGGGCAGCAGGCCGAGCACGATCATGATCACGCCGCCGGCCACGCAGACCCAGCGGCTCTTCACGCCGGTGACGCCCACCAGTCCGAC
>JANOEG010000230.1:0-33106 GCA_031413095.1 Burkholderiales bacterium
AGCCGTCGAGCACGGCCGCATGGAAGAACGAGCGCGCATCGCCCAGGACCTGCACGACGACATCGGCGCGCGCCTGCTGACGCTGATGTACAAGTCGACGACGCCGGAGATGGAAGACTACGTGCGCCACACGCTGAAGGATCTGAAGACCCTGACGCGCGGCTTGGCGGCGCCCAACCATCCGCTGACACACGCCGTGGCCGAGTGGAAGGCCGACATCACGCAGCGCGCATCGGACGCCGGCTGCGAGATCGCCTGGTCCTTCAGTTGCGACCACGACTTCGATCTCAGCGTCGTGCAATGGTCCGCGCTGACACGTGTGCTGCGCGAGCTGGTCAGCAACGTGCTGGCTCATGCAAAGGCGTCGAAGCTGCAGGTGGAGATCCAGTTCGAACGCGGCACCTTGACGCTCGCCGTCAGCGACGACGGCGTTGGCCAGCAGCCGCAAAGCTGGTCGCACGGCCTGGGCCTCGGGGGCGTGCGCAAGCGTGTCAAGCAGCTCGGCGGCGACGTCGCCTGGCGCGAGCGCGAGCCTCAGGGCATCGTCTGCCGCGTCAGCGTGCCCGGGCTCGCCAGCGCGGCCTGGCGACCCAATTGAGGGCTGCGCGCTACTCGGGTTTGGCTGCAGGCACGGGCCCGGCGCCGAAGTGCAGCACCCTCGCCTCGTCTTCGCTGAGCAGGCACTCGAACAGGCCTTCGCCGTCATATCCGCCGTAGCGGTTGCGCGGGTTGATGCGCAGGCCGTAACTGCGCGCGGCGATCAGCTCGCTGTGCACGCGCCAGGCCTTGGCGCCGAGAAAGCGCACCGAAGCAATGCGCACATCCTGCGGATCGGGGAAAACCGTCGCGCTGCGTGCATGCGACTCACACAGGGCGGCGCCACGCAAAGGCCCTGCGCCGGGCGATTCGGTGACGGCGCCGCCCGTGCCCGGCACGCGCTTGCCGTCGGTGCACGGCTGTTGCTGGAACGTGACCCGGCCGTTGATGTCGCAGCGGTAAGTCTGCTGCGCCGTGGCCAACATCGGCCACGTCATCACTGCCAGCGCCACGCTCGCAGCGCACCCGGCACGGTGCCAGGTCATGTGATCAGCAGCGCCCGAAAGTCGTTGACGTTGGTGAACGTCGGCCCCGTCACAACCAGATCGCTCAGCGGCGCAAAGAAGTTGTAGGCGTCGTTGGCATCGAGACGCGAGCGCGCCGAAACGCCGAGCGCCGCAGCGCGGGCCAGCGTGTCGGGCGTGACGATCGCACCCGCGTTGTCTTCGATGCCGTCGATGCCGTCGGTATCGGCCGCCAGCACATGCACGCCGGGCTCTCCTTGCAGGGCCAGCGCGCAGCCGAGCAGGAACTCCGTGGCGCGGCCGCCGCGCCCGCCCTTGCGTTTGACGGTGACTGTGGTCTCGCCGCCGGACAGGATCACGCAAGGCCTCTTGAAGGGCGCATTGCGCTGCGCGACCGATCGCGCCAGCGCCGCATGCACCTGGCCGACGACGCGCGACTCGCCTTCGATCTCGTCGGACAGGATGTAGGCCTCGACGCCGGCCTGCCGCGCCATCGACGCCGCAGCTTCGAGGCTCATCTGTGGCGTCGCCATCATCTGCAGCGAGTTCCGCGCGAAGCGCGCCTCACCTGGCTTCGGCGACTCGTAGGTGCCGCCCACAAGTCCGGCGCGCGCCGACGCAGGCAGCCCGATCTGATAGCGCTCGAGGATCGCCAGCGCGTCGGCGCAGGTCGTCGGGTCGGGCAGCGTCGGGCCGCTGGCGATGACGTCGGGCACGTCGCCGGGCACGTCGGAAATGAGCAGCGTGTGCACGCGCGCCGGGGCACAGGCGGCAGCGAGCCGCCCGCCCTTGATCGCCGACAAATGCTTGCGCACGCAGTTCATCTCGTCGATCGACGCACCGCTGGCCAGCAGCTCGCGGTTGACCTGCTGCTTGTCTTCGAACGACAGGCCAGATGCCGGCACCGACAGCAGCGCCGAGCCGCCGCCGGAGATCAGCGCGATCACCAGATCGTCTTCGGTCAGGCCGCGCACCGCCGCCAGCATGTCGATCGCGCCGCGGCGCCCGGCCTCGTCGGGCACCGGGTGCGCGGCTTCGCGCAAGTCGATGCGGCCGGGGTGGGCACGATAGGAGGCCGGCACATGGTCGTAGCGCGTCAGGACCACGCCGCTCAATGGCGCGCTGGCCGGCCACAGCGCATCGAGCGCCGCCGCCATCGCGCCGCTGGCCTTGCCGCCGCCGATGGCGACGGTTCGTCCCTTGGGTGGCGTCGGCAGGAAGTTGCGCATCACCACCGCCGGCTGTGCACGGGCGACGGCAGCGTCGTACAAAGCACGCAAGAAGGCGCGAGGATCGGCGTGGGGCGAGGGCGTTGGGCTCATGACCGGCAAGTGTCGCCCAAGTTCAGCCCGCCATTCAACGCACGTGCGAACCGGCCCAGAGCTGTTCCAGCTGCGGAAAATTCCAATCCGTGCGCGACTCGCGGCCGCTGATGCGGTCGTTGCTCTTGGCCAGGTCGAGCCGCCGGGCCTCGATCGGCAGGTTGGTCTGTGTCGAGAAAAAGACCTTGACCACCGGTGTCGTCAGCGATTGCGCGTTCTGCTCTAGCACCACGGCCAAGCGCCCTGAGGTCAGGCGTACCAGCGAGCCGGTCGGGTAGATGCCCAGGCTTTTGACGAAGGCCGAGAACACCGTGGCGTCGAAGTGACCCTGCCAGCTAGCCATGCGCGCGATCGACTCGGCAGGGTCCCAACCGGCCTTGTACGGGCGGTCGGAGGTGATCGCGTCGTACACATCGCAGACGGCGCCCATGCGCGAGAACAGCGCGATCGCATCGCCGGCCAACCGGTGCGGGTAGCCGCTGCCGTCGAACTTCTCGTGGTGGTGCAGGCAAACGTCGAGCACCGCGTCACTGGCGCCGCCGCCTTCGACCAGCATCGCGTGGCCGCGCTCGGGATGGCTGCGCATGACCGCAAACTCTTCGTCGCTCAGCTTGCCCGGCTTGTTGAGGATGTCGGCCGGCATCAGGGCCTTGCCCATGTCGTGCAGCAGGCCCGCCAGGCCGGCCTCCTTGCACTGCGCTTCCGACAGGCCGAGCGTGCGGCCAAGCGACACCATCAGCGCGCACACCGCCACCGAGTGCATGTAGCTGTAGTCGTCAGCGGTCTTCAGACGCGCCAGGCTGACCAGCGCGCCGGGGTTGCGGTACACCGATTCGGCGATGTCGTTGACCAGCGGCCGGCAATGCTCGGCATCGATGGCTTTTCCCAGCCGGGCCTCGTTGAACATCGAGGTCACGGCGTCCTTGGAGCGCCGGCACAGTGCGGCGGCACGGTCGAGTTCGTTGCCGAGGTCGGTCGGCTCCAGCGCGGTGCGGCTGGCAACGTCAGAGCGGGCGTGCGGCGCCGTCGTTTCGCGCGTGCGCTTGGGCGCGACGGCCGGGCCGGTGGCCAGCGTGGCCACGTCGTCGCCCAGGGTGACGTCTATCCAGCACTCACGAACGCAGCTCGCGGCAATCGCGGTGAGATCGGCCCGATCGGTCAACGTGAAGCGGGTCCGCCAGAACGGGTGGTCGATCCACGCCGCGTCGAAGCGGTGCAGGTGCATGCCCAGCCGAAGCTCGCTGACCGGAATCTTCTTGAGCATGCGGCGATTGTTCGTTCTGGCCACGACGCAGAAAGCACAAGAAAGGCCGTGCTTGCCGCGCAGTTCAAGCGTTGCGCGCGATCACGTGGCTGTGCCAGCAGCACGCCAGCGCGCCCACGGAGACCACCGCCGAAGCCGCAAACACGGCCGGAAAGCCAAAACGCTCGCTGATCGCACCGCCGACCAAGCCACCGATGACACCCGAAGCGCCATAGCCGAGCGTCGTGTACAGCGCCTGACCGCGGCCGCGCAACGCGCCCGCAAAGTGCCTGTCGATCAGCGTGATGCAGGCTGCATGCTGCGCGGCGAAAGTCACGGCGTGCAGCGTTTGCGCCAGCACGAGCACGACCGCATTGGCGCCGTACGCGGCGATGGCGGCGAAACGCAGCACCGACGCCGCGGCGGCAACCACGAGCCAGACATGCGCGTTCCAACGCGCGAACCAACGGCCCTGCGTCCAGAAAAACACAATCTCGACCGCCACCGACACCGCCCACAGCAGCCCGACCGCCGTTTTGCCGTAGCCCAGTTCAACCAGGTACAGCGAAAAGAAGACGTAGAGCGAGGTGTGTGCGAGCACGGTCAGGAAAACGCCGGCAAAAAACCAGGCCACCACCGGCCGCCGCAACACCGCCAGCACCCCGTGCGCGGCTTGCACGGCAGTGGCGTGAGAGGTCGTGCCCCGCGGTAAGCGCCACGCGGCCACAGCCAGCGCGGCGATCGCCACCACAGCGAACGCCGGCAGCGCCGCGATGCCGGTGGCTTGCAGGATCGGGCCGAAGGCCGTCACCGAAACGATGAAGCCGATCGAGCCCCAGACGCGAACGCGGCCGTAGCGCGCAACGTCGAGGCCTTGCGCGGTGGCCAGGCGCTGCGACAACGCAGCCTCGGCCAGCGGCACGATGCCGCCGTTGGCCAGAAACAGCAGCAGCACGACGATCGAGACCGCGCCGTAGCTGCGCGCCCACAGCAGCGCCGCGGCAAAGAGCAGCGCCAATGAAGCGGCGAGTCGCAGCAGCGTCGTCCGGCGCGAGCCCTGCCCCCAATGGTCTCCCGTCCAGCTCCACGCGTACGGCGCGACGACGCGCGTCCAGGCCTGCAGCGAGCCGATGGCGCCGATGGCCAGCACTGAGAAGCCCAGCGATTGGAACCACAGCGGCGCGTAGACGTTGAAAAGGCCGATCGACGCGAAGTAGGTGAAGCTGAGCGCGCCGAACGGTGCCAGCGAAGCGTGGCGCTCGGTCATCACGTCGGCGCGCTACCGCGCGGCAGGGATCGCAGGGACGTCGATGCGAACGTCGCTGCATTGCGCGCGCTGGCGCAACGCGTGGTCCATCACTACCAGGGCCAGCATCGCCTCGGCGATCGGCGCAGCGCGGATGCCGACGCAGGGGTCGTGGCGGCCATGCGTCTCGACGGTGGTCGGTTGGTTGTGGCGGTCGATCGAGGGTTTGGGCAGACGGATCGAACTCGTCGGCTTGATGGCCAGCGTCACGATCAGATCCTGCCCCGTCGAGATGCCGCCGAGCACGCCACCGCTGTGGTTGCTGGCGAAGCCTTGCGCCGACAGCTCGTCGCCGTGCTCGCTGCCGCGCTGCGCCACCACCTTGAAGCCGTCGCCGATCTCGACACCCTTGACGGCATTGATGCCCATCATGACGTGCGCGATGTCGGCGTCGAGCTTGTCGTACAGCGGCTCGCCCAGCCCGGGCGGCACGTTGCGCGCGCGGCAGACGATCTTGGCACCGACCGAATCACCCGACTTGCGCAGCGCGTCCATCGTTTCTTCGAGCAAGGGCACGATGCCGGCATTGGGCGCGAAGAACGGGTTGTGCGCGATGTGATCGGCCGACTCGAACGGAATCTCGATGTCGCCGAGTTGCGCCATCCAGGCATCGAACACCATGCCGTGTTGTTCGCGCAGCCATTTCTTGGCCACGGCACCGGCAGCCACCATCGGCGCCGTCAGCCGCGCCGAGGCGCGCCCACCGCCGCGCGGATCGCGCAGGCCGTACTTGCGCCAATAGGTGTAGTCGGCGTGGCCAGGGCGAAAGGTGTCGAGCAGGTTCGCGTAGTCCTTGCTGCGCTGGTCCGTGTTCGGGATCAGCAGCGCGATCGGCGTGCCGGTGGTCAGGCCCTCGAACACGCCCGACAGGATCTGCACCTGATCGGTCTCTTGCCGTTGCGTGACATGGCGGCTGGTGCCAGGGCGGCGGCGGTCGAGATCGGGCTGGATGTCGGCTTCGCTGAGCGCCAAGCCCGGCGGGCAGCCGTC
The DNA here is from genome assembly GCA_031413095.1 of Burkholderiales bacterium. GTDB lineage: Bacteria > Pseudomonadota > Gammaproteobacteria > Burkholderiales > Burkholderiaceae_C > CADEEN01. The sequence continues at coordinate 5,923 of JANOEG010000230.1, forward strand.
GATCACGCAACCGATCGCCGGGCCATGGCTTTCGCCGAAATTGGTCACGCAAAAGAGGTGGCCGAGAGTGCTTCCTGACATGCGGTCATTCTAGAAGCGGCGCTCACGGCGCCCGAGGCCGACCGCGCGCCGCTTCTGCGGCGGCGACAAAACGCTCGAGCTCGCGGCTACTGCGGAGGCGCGCTGGCCGTGGCCGGCTCGTCGCCCTCACCCACCGGCCAGTCACGAATGTAGGCTTTCAACATCTTGTTCTCGAAGTCCTGCGCATCGACGACCGCCTTGGCCACGTCGTAGAACGAAATCACGCCCATCAGCGTCTTCTCGCTCATCACCGGCACATAGCGCGCGTGGCGCCCCAGCATCATGCGGCGCACCTCGTCGAGCTCGGTCTCCGGCGTGCAGGTCAGTGGAAAGTCGTCCATCACGCTGCGCACCAGCGACGTGCCGACCGAACCGTTGTTGCGAACCACCGCCTGGATGACTTCGCGAAACGTCAGGATGCCGGTCAGCTCGCCGTGGCTCATCACGCACAGCGAGCCGATGTCCAACTCGGCCATCGTGCGCAGCGCAGTGGCCAAGGTGTCGTCTGGCGTCACGGCATAGAGCGTGCCGCCCTTGACGCGCAAGATATCGCTGACTTTCATCGCACGCTCTCCTTGGCCGAATGACGTTCAACATAGCACACAATGCCGCGCATTCGAACCCTAGAGCGCACCATGCCAGGCCCATCCGATCCCGGTTTTGACACCCTGGCGCTGCACGCCGGCGCAGCGCCCGACCCAGCCACCGGCGCGCGAGCGCTGCCGATCCATCTGTCGACGTCCTTCGTTTTCGAATCGAGCGAGCACGCAGCGTCGCTGTTCAACCTAGAACGCTCGGGGCACGTGTACAGCCGCATCAGCAACCCGACCAACGCGGTCTTCGAGGAGCGAATGGCCGCTCTCGAAGGTGGCTCGGGGTCGATCGCCACCGCCAGCGGCCAGGCGGCGCTGCACCTGGCCATCACGACGCTGGCCGGATCGGGCTCGCACATCGTCGCCAGCTCGGCGCTGTACGGCGGCTCGCACAACCTGCTGTCGTACACGCTGTCGCGCTTCGGCGTCGCCACGACCTTCGTCAAACCGGGCGACATCGACGCTGGCGCGCCGCGATCCGGCCGGAGACCAAACTGCTGTTCGGCGAAACGCTCGGCAACCCCGGCCTCGATGTGCTCGACCTCCCGACCGTGAGTGCGATCGCACATGACGCGGGCGTGCCGCTGCTGGTCGATTCGACCTTCACCACGCCGTGGCTGATGCGCCCGTTCGACCACGGCGCCGATCTGATCTTCCACTCGGCGACCAAATTCCTCTGCGGCCACGGCACGGTCGTTGGCGGCGTGCTGATCGACAGCGGCCGGTTTGACTGGAGCCGTGCCACACGCTTTCCCGAGTTGAACCAGCCCTATGCAGGATTCCACGGCATGGTGTTCTCGGAAGAGTCCACCGATGGCGCGTTTCTGTTGCGCGCGCGCCGCGAAGGTCTGCGTGACTTCGGCGCTTGCATGAGCCCGCACACCGCCTGGCTGATGCTGCAGGGCATCGAGACGCTGCCGCTGCGCATGGCGCGGCACGTGGACAACACGCGCAAGGTCGTGGCGTTTCTGGCGGCGCATGCGATGGTGTCCGGCGTGGGCTATCCCGAACTGGAGAACCATCCGAGCCACGTGCTCGCAAAATCGCTTCTACCAAAAGGCTGCGGCGCCGTGTTCAGCTTCGACTTGAAAGGCTCGCGAAAACAAGGCGTGGCCTTCATCGAGGCACTGAAGCTGTTTTCGCATCTGGCCAACGTCGGCGATTGCCGCTCGCTGGTCATTCATCCGGCTTCGACGACGCACTTCCGCATGGACGATGCCGCGCTCGCCGCCGCCGGCATCGGGCCGGGCACGATCCGCTTGTCGATCGGCCTCGAAGATCCGGACGACCTGATCGACGACCTGAAGCGCGCATTGAAGGCCGCGGAGCGCGCATGAAGCTCACCGTCCAGGGCCAAGCGACCTACGCGTACACCGGCGGGAAACCATTCGATCCGGCACTGCCGACGATCGTTTTCGTCCACGGCGCCCTCAACGACCACAGCGTCTGGACGCTGCTCGCGCGCTGGGCCGCGCACCACGGGTTCGGCGTGCTGGCGGTCGATCTACCCGGGCACATGCGCAGCGGCGGGCAGGCGCTGAAGAACATCGAAGCCATGGCCGACTGGCTGCTTGCGCTGCTAGACGCTGCCGGCGTGAAGCAAGCGGCGCTCGCCGGCCACAGCCTCGGCTCGTTGGTCGCCCTCGAAGCCGCGGCCCGGGCGCCCGAGCGCGCCACGCGCTTGCTGATGTTTGGCGCCACCGTGCCGATGCCGGTGTCGGACGCGCTGCTCACGGCTTCTCGCGACGCACCGCACAAAGCGATCGACATGGTGGTCAGCTACTCGTTCTCCACCCTCGCCGCCAAGCCTTCGTACCCAGGCCCCGGTGTCTGGTTGCGCGGCAGCGCGCGCAGCCTGATGCGCCAGGTGCTCGCGCATGGCGACGATCCACTGCTGCTCCACACCGACTTCAGCGCTTGCAACGGCTACAAGGGCGGCCTCGTTGCCGCCGCGGGCGTGACGTGCCCGGCGCATCTGATCCTCGGCGCGGCCGATCAGATGACGCCGCCGCGAAACGCGCGCGACATCGCCGCGGCCTTGAAGGCCCGCGTGCACACCGTGCCCGGCGGCCACTTCCTGATGCAGGAGTGCCCCGACGACGTGCTCGGCGCCCTGCGACAAGCGCTCACGTAGCAGCGCGACGCGGCGGCACCCGCCCGCCCCCTACGTTGTCGGCGTCAGATCCGGACATCTCATCCCACGAGAGGCCGACGGCGGCCGAACCATGTCCGAGGGTGACCCGGTACGCCGTACTCCCTTGTGAGCAGCGCATGTTGCTCACTCACCGAAGGACAACAAATGACCCAGCGTTTGACCCCGCCATGACCGGGCACGAAGCCATCGCTTTCGCCTTCGCGCTGAGCAACGCGCTGCGCCTGGCGTCGTACGCGCCGCAGATCTGGCGCGTGGCCCGCGACCGCGGCGGCGCCCAGGCAATTTCCTGCTTGACGTGGAGCCTGTGGGTCGCCGCCAACGCCACCACCGGGCTCTACGCCTGGACGCATTTGAACGACTTGATGTTGACCATTGTCAACGCTGGCAATGCGGTCGGCTGCGCTGCGGTCTTGGCAATGACACTGATCAAGCGCTCCGCACACGCCCGCGCCAGCACGGCGCCAAGCCCGGTGCGGCCACCGCAGGTTGCCATGCACTCGGTCTCTCGCTCCCCCGACCCCGAACTGTCCTTGCCCCGCACCAGCGCCGGCATCGTGGCCGCAAGCATCGCTGCGGCCCTGATCGTCGGCCTGGTGACCCTCGTGCAAACCGCGCCGGCCGACGCAAAGCCCGCAGCGCCGATCCGCGCGGACGGCGCCCCACAACACCAGACCGGCGAGGCGCTGGATGCCGGCGTGCCTCATCGGAGATGCCAGACCGCACGCGAGCCGTGATACCTGAACGCGCCGCTGGCCTATCGAAACATTGCGGATGCAGCGCAGACGCAGCTTCACTACCATCGCATGTTGTTGTTCGATGCACGATGGAGTTCTGGCATGGGCGATGTCACTCAGTTGATCGCCCAGGCGCGCGATGGCGATCGCAGCGCCTTCGATCGTTTGTTCACGCTGCTGTACCCGGACCTGCACCGCATCGCCCACGCCCGCCTGTCGGGCCATGTGCGCGACGCCGCGCTCGACACCACCGCGCTGGTGCACGAGTGCTACCTCAAGTTCGCGAAGGCCGAGCGCCTCACACCAGGCGACCGCGCGCACTTCCTGGCCTACGCCGCCAGCGCCATGCGATCGATCATCGTCGACACAGCGCGCGCCAGCCTGGCGCAGCGCCGCGGGGGCGACGCTGCCCATGTGACGCTCAACACCAACGTCGCCGATGCCGTGGCCAGCCCCGAATCCGAAATCCTCGACGTCAACGCCGCCCTCGACGAACTCGGCAAGCTCGATCAACGTCTGGTGCGCGTCGTCGAGATGCGCTACTTCGGCGGCATGAAAGACGAGGACATCGGCGCCGCGCTAGGCGTCACCGACCGCACGGTGCGACGCGATTGGGAAAAGGCGCGGCTGCTGTTGGCGAGCGCATTGCGCTCATGACGTGAGCTGGGCTGGAAGGCAACACATGACGTCCCTGGCCGATCTCGTCCCTCGCTGGCCGCGCCTGAACGCGCTGCTCGACGAAGCGCTGGAGATGCCCGCAGCCGAGCGCGCTGCGTGGATGCAGCGCTTGCAAGACGAGCCGGCCGACCTGCTAGGCACGTTGCGGCGCCTGCTCGAAACGCCCGCGCGCGCCGACACACACGACTTCCTCGACGCACCGCCTCGACTGTTCAACCCCGCGAGCTTCGAGGCTGACGCTGCGGCGCCGCAACCCGGCGTGCAAGTCGGGCCATACCGGCTGATCGGCGTGCTGGGCGAAGGCGGCATGGGTTCGGTGTGGCTGGCCGAGCGCAGCGACGGTCAACTCAAACGACGAGTGGCACTGAAGCTGCCGCACGTCACCTGGGCCGGCAACCTGGCCGAGCGTATGGCGCGCGAGCGCGACATCCTCGCCACGCTGGATCATCCGAACATCGCGCGGTTGTACGACGCCGGCGTAGATGCGATGGGCCGGCCGTGGCTAGCGCTCGAGTACGTGCAGGGACGCAGCATCGACGTGTATGCCCGCGAACTCGCGTTCCACATGCCGGCGCGCATCGCGCTGCTGCTGCAGGTGTGCAGCGCAGTCGCCTACGCGCACAGCCGACTCGTCATACATCGTGACCTCAAGCCGTCGAACATCCTGGTCAACGATGAAGGCCAGGTGCGTCTGCTCGACTTCGGCATCGCCAAGCTGGTGCAAGGCGATCACACGGAGGCCACCGCGCTGACGCGGCTGTCCGGCCGGGCGCTCACGCCTGACTACGCTAGCCCGGAACAGGTGCGCGGCGAAGCGCTGGGGACGGCGAGCGATGTCTACAGCCTGGGTGTCGTCGCCTACGAGCTCCTTGCAGGACGGCGGCCCTACAAGCTCAAGCGCGGCAGCGCGGCGGAGCTTGAAGAAGCGATTGCCGGAGTCGAGCCGCCGCTGGCGAGCGATTGCGCGTCGACACCGGCATTGAAAAAAGCGCTGCGCGGCGACCTGGACGCGATCCTCAACAAGGCGCTCAAGAAGAAGCCGGGTGAGCGCTACGCGACCGTGGACACGCTGGCCGATGATCTGCGGCGCCACCAGCGCGGCCATGCCGTGCTGGCGCGGCCCGACAGCCGCGCGTACCGTCTGCGCAAGTACGTCGGCCGCCACCGCGTCGGGGTGGCGGCATCGGCGGCGTTGCTGCTCACTGCAGCTGGCGGCACGGCCGTATCCGTTTGGCAAGCGGCGCAGGCACGCGAGCACGCAGACCGCGCCGAGCAGGCCCTGGCTCAGCAGATCGCCGTGCAGGATCTATACGTGGATACGATGAGTGCCATCGCGGCCACCGCAGGCGACAACCCGAGCGCTTTTGCCGAGCCGAAAGCGGTGTCGAAGATGCTGCGCGCCAGGCTCGACACGGCAACCTCGCGCCTCACCGACAATCCGCGCCAATGGCAAGCGCTGCACAAGGCGGTCATGACGCAGTTGAGTTTCTTGGGTGACTACCAAGGCGCCTACGAGGTTGGCTCCAGACTGCTCTCGCACCTGAAGCAGCAAGGTAGCGGCGAGCCGTTCAACGTGGTCGTGACCCACGCGGCCATCGGCCGCAGCTTGCTCCAGCTCGGCCGGCACGAGGAGAGCGAAGCCATCTGCCGTGAGGGTCTGGCTTGGGCGCCGGAACACGGCGATGAGCGCACCGAGCTTGCTCGCCTGTCTCTGGCGGTTGACCTGGCCAATTCGCTGATTGGCGGGCCCAAGCGTGGCGAGGCGGAGACTCTGTTGCAGTGGGTCGAAGAGGTTTCCGGCAAGCGCCATGCGCACACGTCGGTGCACGCGGACGGCATGGTCCAACGGTCGATGCTTCATCTGGGCTTTGACGAACCGAGAGCGCTGCAGTCTGCCCAGCTGGCTTGGGACAGGCTGCAACGGGTCGGTGATCGGACCGATGACGGCACGATCTTCGCGCTCTCGAACCTGGGGGTCGCAGCGCTTGCGAATGGGCTGCCGGCGCAGGCCGAGACGGCGCTGCGCGAGGCGCACTCGCTGAGCGCCAAGCTGTACGGTCGAGACGATCGCGACACGGTGCGCAACCTCGGCCGCCTCGCAGCCGCGATCGCACGCCAAGGGCGGCACGATGAGTTGCGCCAGTGGCTGATCGAACAGGCTACGGCAGCGCGCGCCGTCAACACGCCAGCGGCACAAGCTGCGCAGCGCGTGATCCGCGGCCACCAGATCGAGAACGAAGCCCTTTACGGTGACGCCGCGGCGGCGCTGGCGCTCATCAAAGACGACCTGGACGCAACGTGGAAAGACACAAACATCCTCGAAGCGGAGCGCTTTCTGATTGCGGAGTCGCGTGTCATCGCAGGGTCCGACCGCCGACGCGATGCGCTGGCTCATGCGCAGAAAATGGACAGGGCCTTGACCGAGCGACAGCGTCAGCGGCCAACGGGCTTTCGCGTCGGCGTCGTGCTCGTGCAAGCCCAGATCGCCAACGAGCAGTTTGCGGTGGCACGCGAGACGGCGCTCGCGCTGGCGCGGTTGCAGTCCGAGCGCGAAGCAACGAAGGCTTGGCCATACGTTGCGACGCTGGAGCTCGCAGCCTTGGCCGCCGCGAACAGCGGTGACCTGCGAACCGCCTCGCGAGAACTGGCTGCACTTCAAAGCGCCACGCAGAGTGTTCCAGCGCCGACCAAAGTGGAGGGCGCCGAGTCCGCGCTGCGCCGAGCCGAAATCCTGCGACGCACCGGCGACGCCGAGCAGGTGGGCACGTTGGCCGCGTCCGCTCGTCAGCTGCTCGAAGGCCGTCACGCGTCAGACCACGCTGCGTGCGTGGGCCGACCGGCTACAGGCAGCAAAACCCTGAAGTTGCGCTCTGCCGGAGCTTCTGCACCCTACGACTCAGCCGGCGACATTCAAGAGCCCGCTCTACAGCTTTGTCGGTGACTGGGCAATGTACCCCCGAGATCTGGCGGGGCCCGATCAAGTTCTGACCTGGTCCGGCGACAGCACGTTAACGAGCACGACCTGACCTTCGCCCTCGCGCTTACGGCTGCGCAGCCACCACACCGCGCCCTTCTTCACTGTCCACGGCTGCGCAGTGCCCGACAGCAAGTGCGCGGCGACCAGACCGAGCGTTGGCTGATGACCAATCACCAACACCGGCTCCTTGGCGTCTGGCCAGCGCGCCGCGTCGAGCACGGCGGTGACCGACGCCTCGGGTGCCAGCACTGGCAGCGTGCGGAACTTGCGCTCCAGCGCGAGCGCGGTCTGCTGGGTTCTCCGCGCCGGGCTCGCAAGCACACGCGTTGTTGCCGGCAACTGCTGGTTCAGCCAGGCCGCCACGCGCGCGGCTTGGCGCTCCCCGCGTGAAGTCAGCGGGCGCTCAAGATCGTCGAGGTCAACGCCCGACTCCACCGCTTCGGCGTGGCGCCACAAAATCAGGTCCATCAGTGGTACCTCGTCATCAGCGCCTGCTGCGCGCTGGTTCCGCCACGGGGCCTGTGCCCGGAGACACGGCGGTAGCGGCCATCGCTGTGCAGCTCCCAGGCGTCGCGCGTGTCGTGCAGATAGGGCGCCAGACATTCATCGATCACCCGTTGCTTCAACCGCGCATCACGAATGGGCCAGGCCAGCTCGATGCGGCGAAACATGTTGCGGCCCATCCAGTCGGCCGACGAGAGATAGAGCACTTCATCGTCATCGCTCTGGCCCCAGCGGAAGTACATGATCCGCGAGTGCTCGAGAAAGCGGCCCACGACCGAGCGCACGCGGATGTTGTCGGACACGCCGGGCACACCGGGCCGCAGCAAACAAGCCCCGCGGACGATCAGATCGATCTTCGCGCCAGCACGCCCCGCCGCCTGCAAGGCCTCGATCAAACCGACATCGGTGAGCGCGTTGAACTTGGCCGCGATGCGGGCCGGCTTGCCCGCGCGCGCCGCCTCGGCCACTTGTTCGATGTGCTGCACAAGACGCCGATGCAGGCCAAACGGCGCGCTCACCAGGCGCTGCGGGCGGCGCATGCGGGTCTGGCTGGCGAGCTGGTGGAAGACCGCCAGCGCATCGTCACAGAGCGCTGAGTCCGCACTCAGCAGCCCGACATCGGTGTACAGGCGCGCCGTGCGCGGGTTGTAGTTGCCGGTGGACAAGTGCACGTAGCGCCGCAGACCTGAGCCCTCCTGACGCGTCACCAGCAGCAGCTTGGCGTGCGTCTTCAGACCGACGATGCCGTAAACCACCTGCGCGCCGACCGCTTCCAAACGCTCGGCCCAGTTGATGTTGGCCTCTTCGTCGAAGCGCGCCTGCAACTCGACGACCACCGTCACCTCCTTGCCGCGCCGCGCCGCTTCAAGCAGCAGCTCCATCAACACGCTGTCGGCGCCGGTGCGGTAGATCGTCTGCGCAATCGCCAGCACCTGCGGGTCTTGCACGGCCTCGCGCAGGAACGCCACCACGGGCTCGAAACTCTCGAACGGATGGTGCAGCAGCACGTCGCCTTCACGCATCGCTTCAAAAATCGAGCGCTCGCGAGCTAGGCGTTTGACCGGCCACGCCGGTTCGAAAGAGGGGAAGCGCAGTGCAGGCGCCACCTCGTTGTCATCCGCCTGATCGATCAACTGCGCCAGGCGGACCAGGTTCACCGGGCCGTTGACGCGGTACAGCGCCGCCTCTGGCAGCGCGAATTGCTCGAGCAAGAACTGCGACAGCTCGGCCGGACAGGTGTTGACCACCTCCAGCCGCACCGCCTCGCCGAAGTGCCGGGTCGATAGGCCACTGCGCAGCGCCTGGCGCAGGTTCGTGACCTCGCGTTCGTCAACCGCCAAGTCCGAGTCGCGCGTCACGCGGAACTGCGAAAACGCCTCGACGCGACGGCCAGGGAACAGGCTTTCAAGGTGCGCGCGGATCACCGACGACAACAGCACGAACCCCTGCTGCCCTTTCTTGCAAAGCGCAGCGGGCAAGCGGATCACGCGCGGCAAGACACGCGGCACCTTGACGATGGCGATGCCGTTCTCGCGCCCGAAAGCGTCACGCCCGGACAGGCGGGCGATGAAGTTCAGGCTCTTGTTGGCGATCTGCGGAAACGGATGCGACGGGTCGAGCCCCACCGGCACCAGCAGCGGACGTACCTGTTGCTCGAAGAACTGCGCCACCCAGCGCCGCTGCGCCACCGTCCGCTCGGCGTGGTTGACGATGACGATGCCGGCCCGCGCCAAGGCCGGCATGACCTGCGCGTTGAAGAGCGTGTACTGCTCGTCGATCAGCGCGTGCGCGCTGGCGGCGAGCGCCTCGAGTTCACGCCGCGCCGCGTCGGTGCCGCGTTCGCGCACCGCCTCCATGTAGTCGGCAAACCGCACTTCGAAGAATTCATCGAGATTCGACGAGACGATGGTGACGTAGCGCAGCCGCTCGAGCAGCGGCACGTCGGCGCGCTCGGCCTGGGCCAACACGCGGCGGTTGAAGTCGAGGATGGCTTGCTCGCGGTCGAGCGGAGCATGCACAAGTGGCACCGATGGCGCGTGCTTTTCGCTGGCGAATGTCGCGGTGCCGTGAGCCGCCTTGTCGTTCATCCGATTAGTTTATGAACCTTTTGCGACAACGCCGTGACAGGGCGCCGCAGCCGCAGCGGCTCAGCTTGGCGAAAAACAGCGCTGCGCCTGCAGCCCGAGCCCCTGCGCCACGCTGGCAAAGCGGTCGCCGCGGACGACGAGCGCCGCAGGGCACACAGCCGCCAGACGCTGCACCAGCGGCGACAGGCCAGTCGAGCCGCCGGTGAGGTAGAGCACGTCCACCGCGGCGCTGACCAAGCCGGCCTGGTTCAGCGTTTCATGTGCCGCGGCGACAACGCGCTCGAGATCGACCCCGATGGCACCCATCGCCTGACCATGCGTCACCAAAACCGCCAGACCCGCTTCGACGGCATCAAGCGCGACGCGCGTCTGGCCACCGTCGGCGACCTCGATCTTGGCCTGCTCGGCCTGCGCGGCCAGCGCATGGCCCAGGCGCTGCTCCGCCACCGTCATCAGGCGGTCGTGCACCTGGGTGTCGGCGTAAAAGCCGCGCATGCCGGCCAGCTCAGCCAGGCGCTGCGGCAGGTACACGGTGTTGATCAGGTGCCAGGTGGCGAGGTCGAAGTAGACGGCACTCGGCACCTCGCGCGCGCGCCGTCCCCTCTCACTCGGCCCCAGGCTCTTGTAGCCGCAGGCGGGCAGGATGCAGGCCAGTTCGATGTGGCGATCGAAGTCGGTGCCGGCGGCGTGCACGCCGTGGTTGGCGAGGATGTCGTCGCGGCGCTCGGCACGAACGCGGCGTTCGGGGCCGACACGCACCAGCGAAAAGTCCGATGTGCCGCCGCCGATGTCGGCGACGAGCACGATCTGCTCGGCCATCGCGCGCTGCTCGTAGTCGAGCGCCGCGGCGATCGGCTCGTACTGGAACTGCACCTCGGCAAAGCCGACGGCGCGCGCTGCCGATTCGAGCGCCGCCTGGGCCTTGGCATCGCGCGCCGGGTCGTCATCGACGAAAAACACCGGCCGGCCGAGCACCACGTGCTCGATCGTCGCGCCCACGCGCGCCTCGGCCTGCTGCTTCAACTGCCGCAGGTAGCCGGCCACCACGTCGAGATAGGCCACCGAATGGCCGCCACCGAGATCGGTGCGCCGCTCAACCAGCGTCGAGCCGAGGATGCTCTTCATCGAGCGCATCAGGCGGCCTTCGGTCCCTTCGACGTACGCCGCGATCGCCGCGCTGCCGTACAGGCGCCGCGGCTCCTCGTGCCGGGCCAGCCCTTCGACGGCGTAGAACACCGCCGTCGGCATCGTCGGCCGGCCGGGCTCGAGTTCGAGCAATTGCACAGTGCCACGGGGCGCGTTCGGCGCCGGCACGGCGATGCCGGAATTCGACGTGCCGAAGTCGATCGCGCAGTACACAGCTCTCAGTGCGCCTGATCCCAATTCGGCCCGACACCCACTTCAGCCAACAACGGCACGCTGAATTGCGCCACGCCGGCCATCAGCTTCGGCACCTCGGCGCGCACCCAATCGACTTCAGCGTCAGGCACTTCGAAGACGAGCTCGTCGTGGACCTGCATGATCACTTTTGTCGACTTGCGTTCACCGTCGAGTGCGGCTTGCACGGCGATCATCGCCAGCTTGATCAGGTCGGCCGCCGTGCCCTGCATCGGCGCGTTGATCGCCTGGCGCTCGGCCCCAGCGCGGCGCGGGCCGCTGCCGCCCTTGATCTCTGGGAGATAGATGCGACGACCAAAATACGTTTCCACATAGCCCTTCTGCGCCGCGCTGGCCTTGGTCTCGTCCATGTAGCGCTTCACGCCCGCAAAACGTGCGAAGTAGCGCTCGATGTAGTCCTTGGCCGCTTTCTGCTCGATGCCCAGGGCCTGCGACAAACCGAACGCGCCCATGCCGTAGATGAGGCCGAAGTTGATCGTCTTCGCATAGCGCCGCTGCTCCGAACTCACAGCGTCGAGCGGCGTCTTGAAGACCTCGCTGGCCGTCGCACGGTGAACATCCAGGCCTTGAGAGAACGCGTTCGTCAGCCCTTCGTCGCCACTGATGTGCGCCATGATGCGCAGCTCGATCTGCGAATAATCGGCACTGGCGATCACATGGCCCGGCGGCGCGATGAAGGCCTCGCGAATGCGCCGGCCTTCGGGCGTGCGGATCGGGATGTTCTGCAGGTTCGGGTCGTTGGAGGACAGCCGCCCCGTCACCGCCACCGCCTGCGCGTAGCTGGTGTGCACGCGGCCGGTGTCGGCGTTGACCATCAGCGGCAGCTTGTCGGTGTAGGTGCCCTTCAACTTGGCGAAGCTGCGGTGCTCGAGGATCTTGGCCGGCAGCGGGTAGTCGGCGGCGAGTTCCGCCAGCACCTCTTCGTCAGTGGATGGCGCGCCGGTGGCGGTCTTCTTCTTCACCGGCAGGCCGAGCTTGGTGAACAGGATCTCGCCGATCTGCTTCGGGCTGCCCATGTTGAACGGCTGTCCCGCGATCGCGTACGACTCCTGCTCCAGCGCCACCATCCGTTCAGCGAGCGTGCGGCTTTGCGCGGCCAGCAGCGCGCTGTCGATCAGCACGCCGTGGCGCTCGATGCGCAGCAACAGGTCGCTCACCGGCATCTCGATCGACTCATACACGAAACGCTGCCTCGCATCGGCTTCAAGCTGCGGCCACAGCACCTGGTGCACGGCCAGCGTCATCTCACTGTCTTCACCGGAGTATTCGGCAGCCTTGTTCACATCGACCTGCGAGAACGGAATCTGGTGTGCGCCTTTGCCGCACAGGTCTTCGTACGACAAACCCTTGCGGCCGAGGTGGCGTTCAGCAAGTTTTTCGAGGCTGTGGTTCAAGTGCGCTTCGAGCACGTAGCTTTGCAGCAGCGTGTCATGCACGAAGCCGCGCGCGTGAATGCCGTGATTGGCCAGCACATGCCGGTCGTACTTGATGTGCTGGCCGACCTTGTGCGCGCGCTCATCTTCGAGCCAGGATTTCAACTGTGCGATCACGTCGTCGATCGGCAACTGCGCCGGCGCATCGGGGTAGTTGTGCGTCAGCGGCACGTAGGCCGCTTCACCCGGCTTGACGGCGAACGACACGCCGACGATGCGGGCCTGCATTTCGTCGAGCGAGGTGGTTTCGGTGTCGAAGGCCACCAGCGGCGCTGCCTTGATCTTCGCCAGCCAATGGTCAAGGCGCTCTTGGGTGAGGACGGTCTCGTAGCTGCGCGCGAGGTCTTCACGCGCAGCGATCGGCGCAGACGCCTCGGTGGTCTGCGGGTCGGCGGGTTCGGTCTCCAACTCCTTCTTGAACGTCCTGAAGCCGAAGCGCGTGTAGAAGTCGAGCAGCGCGTTGCGATCGACGTCGGCCAACGCCAGTGCATCGAGCGACGGCCAGCCCTCGACATGCCCGCTCAGATCGCAATCCGTCTCCACCGTGACGAGCTTCCTGCCCATCGGCAACCAGTCGAGCGCCTTCTTCAGGCTCTCGCCCACCGCACCGCCGATCTTGTCGGCCGCGGCGATCACACCGTCGAGCGAATCATGTTCGGCCAGCCACTTCACTGCGGTCTTCGGGCCTACCTTGTCGACGCCCGGCACGTTGTCCACCGTGTCACCGACCAGCGCCAGGTAGTCGACAATGCGCTCGGGTGGCACGCCGAACTTGGCCTTCACGCCGTCGATGTCGAGCGCTTCACCACTCATCGTGTTGATCAGGCTCACGTTCTCATTGACCAGTTGCGCCAGATCCTTGTCGCCGGTGGAGACGATGACGCGGTGGCCGCTCTCGGCCGCGCGCCTGGCCAGCGTGCCGATCGCGTCGTCGGCCTCGATGCCCGGGACTTCGAGCACCGGCCAGCCGAGCAGCTTCACGGCCTCGTGGATCGGCTCGATCTGCAAGCGCAGGTCGTCCGGCATCGGCGAGCGATTGGCCTTGTACTCGGGGTACCAGTCGTCACGGAAGGTCTTGCCCTTGGCATCGAAGACACAGGCCGCATGCTCGGCCTTGTGGTCGGCGCGCAGCTTCTTCAACATCGCGATGAAGCCGTGGATGGCGCCGGTGGGCACGCCGCCGGGGCCCGTCAGGTTGGGCATGGCGTGATACGCGCGGTAGAGGTAGCTCGAGCCATCGACGAGCAAAAGCACGGGCAACTGGTCGTTCATGCAGGCATTGTGCGACGGCTAGAATCGATCACATGAAATCCCTGCTCGCAGCCCTCGTCCTGATGTGCGGCGCTGTCGCCTCGGCGCAGGTCAAGGACGCGCCGGAGCCGAATGTGCAGCGCACGGTCGTCGAAGATGAAGGTGCGCGCATCGAAGAACTTCGGGTGCGCGGCCAGGTGCAGCGCATTGTGGTCAAGCCGAAGAACGCCGCAGAGTACGAGGTGGTCGCGCCCGCCGGTGGCCGTGACCCGTCTCAGAACCGCGCCAACCAGCAAGCCGGCGCTGGCGGCCAGCGGGTCTGGAACCTGTTCCGCTTCTAGAGTGGCTGTCTTCACTGAAGTCTCGCGAGACGAGGCCAGCGCGTTCGTTGACCGCCTTTCGGTAGGCCGCCTCACCGGCCTGCGCGGCATCCAGGCCGGCATCGAGAACAGCAACTTCTTCGCCGACACGCTCGACGACAAGGGCACAACGCGCCACTGGGTGCTGACGCTGTTCGAACGTTTGACCTTCGAGCAGTTGCCTTTCTATCTTGAGTTGATGCGTCACCTGGCACAGCGTGGCATCCCGGTGCCGATGCCGCAGGCCGATGCGGGCGGCGCGTTGCTGCACACGCTCAAAGGCAAACCGGCCGCGCTGGTGGATCGCCTTCCCGGCAGCCACCAGTTGGCGCCTGACGTCGATCACTGCGCGCAGGTCGGCGCCATGCTGGCGCGCATGCACGGCGCCGGACGAGACTTCGCACACACGCAGCCCAACCTGCGCGGTCTGTCGTGGTGGGACGAAACCGTGCCGCAGGTGCTGCCGCACGTGAACCCGGCGCAGCGCGAGCTGCTGCAGGTCGAGCTGGCGTTTCAACACCAGGTGACCGGCTCGGCGGCGTACCGTGCCTTGCCGCGCGGGCCGATCCATGCCGACCTGTTCCGCGACAACGTCATGTTCGAGCCGGGTGATCTCGGCCACGAGCGCCTGTGCGGCTTCTTCGATTTCTACTTTGCCGGTGTCGATACGTTCCTGTTCGACATTGCCGTGTGCCTCAACGACTGGTGCATTGACCTCGCCAGCGGCGAACTCGCCGAAGACCGAGCCCAGGCCTTCATTGCTGCCTACAGCGACGTGCGCCCCTTGGAAGGCAACGAGAGCCGCTTGTTGCCAGCGCTGATGCGCGCTGCTGCGTTTCGCTTCTGGCTGTCAAGGCTGTGGGACTTTCACCTGCCGCGCGAAGCCACCATCCTGAAGCCGCACGATCCGTCGCACTTCGAGCGTGTCTTGTGTGCACGCATCGCGTCGCCCTGGCACGCGACATGACCCACCCCCGGAGCGGCTTTGCCGCTCCCCCTCAAGGGGGCCGAGGTCCGCGGCTCCGAGCCGACCCGCGACGGCTTGGACGGACCGAGGAGTGGCCGCGTCTCGCGGCCATGCGGCCTGCAAGGCCCGCCAGCGGCCTGGCTAAGCCAGCTCCGCGGCGGTCGCTTGGCTCTGCCGCGCAGCGCCTATGCGGTAGGCTTCCGACATGACCTTGCGCATTTCCGTCGTGCCGGCGCATCGTGGCGTGGCCTGGGTGCGCGAGAGCTTTGCGTTGTTTCTCAAGAAGCCTTTCGGCTTCTCTATGCTGTTCATGCTGTTCCTTGTCGGCGCGCTGCTGCTGATGGCGCTGCCCTTTGTCGGCGCGCTGCTGTTGCTGGCAGCAATGCCGCTGTTGACGCTGGGGTTTGCGGCAGCCACGCGCGCGGCACAGCGCGGCGAGCCGGTGCACGCGGGGCTGCTGTTCGAACCTTTCAGGGGGACGGGTGACCGGCAACGCCGCGGCGCCTTGCTGCGGCTGTGCCTCGTGTATGCCGCCGCCACAGCCATCGTCATGTTGATCGCACAAGCGATCGACGGCGGCAGCTTCGAGCGCTTGCAGATCCTGCTCGCAGCCGAACGCACGGACGCCAACAAGGCCCAGATCGACGCCCTGCTCGACGACTCACGCCTGTTTAGCGGCATGTTGTTGCGCGTGGGGCTGATCGCGGCGCTCTCGGTGCTGTTCTGGCACGCGCCGATGCTGGTCTGGTGGAACGGGCAGAGCCTGGCCCAATCGCTGTTTTCGAGCACGCTGGCCTGCTGGCTAAACAAGGGGGCCTTCTCCGTCAACGCCCTGGTTTGGATTGGCGTGAGCGCAGGGATCGGTGTCGCCTCCAGCCTGGTCGTCGTGTTGCTCGGCGCGCCGCAGTTGTTGACAGTGGTCATCCCGCCCGTGGTGCTGATGTTGTCCGTGGTGTTCTACATCTCGCTGTACTTGATGTACGCCGACTGCTTTGCAGCCGGTGTGCAGCCAATCACGGAAGCCCACTGACTTGAGGCCCGACCTGCCTGGCGCAGGCCGGGCCGAGACAGCACCTCCACTACTATCGCGGCGCGTGATTTCGCATGCAGGAGGATCCGCATGGACAACAGCACCCCGCCGCCGTCGCAACGCTACGCACCACCGACCGCCGAGGTGGCTGATGTGTCAGCCCGTGGCGAGGGCCAGCTCGCTGGCCGCGGCGCACGACTGGGCGGCGCCATCATTGACGGATTGATCCTGCTCGGCCTGTGGTGGCTGGTCAGCGTGTTGACGCCGTGGAACATCTTTTCGCCGAAGATGGCCGAGGCCGGATTCTTGGCCCTGATCGGCATGCAGTTGTTGGGGCTGCTGCTGTTTGCCATCGTCAACGGCTACCTGCTGATGACGCGCGGGCAAACAATCGGCAAGAAGCTGCTCGGCATGCGCATCGTGCGCCCGAACGGCTCGGCGGCCACACCCGGCCGCATCATCGGGCTGCGCTACGCCGTCGGCTGGCTGCTCAGCGCGCTGCCCGTCTTTGGCATGGTCTATGCGCTGGTCGATTGCCTGATGATCTTCCGCACCGACCGCCGCTGCCTGCATGACCTGATCGCCGACACGATCGTGGTGAAAACCTGACCTCTACGTTTGCGCCTCGATACCCTTACCAGCGCTGAAACCCCGGAAGGCATCGCGCTGGCGCTGCGGCCGGCGGGCGTGGTGGCGCGTGCCGGCGCGTTTGCCGTCGATTTGCTGATCCGCGGCGCGTTGATGCTGGCGGTGTCGATGGCGCTGACGCCGCTCGGCCGCTTCGGCTCCGGCATGGCCTTGATCCTGTGGTTCGCGCTCGAATGGTTCTACCCGGTGCTGTTCGAGTTGCTGCCCGGCGGCGCCACGCCGGGCAAGCGCGCCTTCGGCCTGCGTGTGGCCATGGACAGCGGCCTGCCGATCACGCCGGCCGCGTCGCTGCTGCGCAACCTGCTGCGCACCGCCGACTTCCTGCCCTTCGCCTACGGCCTGGGCCTGGCCACGGTGCTGATGCGCAGCGACTTCAAACGCCTCGGCGACATCGCCGCAGGCACGATCGTCGTCCATGTTCAACGTGCGACGCTGCACGGCGCTCTCCCTGAAGCCGCGCCGATGGCCCCAGCGCAGGCGCTGTCGCCGCGCACACAAGCGGCGGTGATCGCCTGGGCCGGACGTTCGACGCGCATCACTGAAGCGCGGCTGGCCGAGTTGGCGCAGCTCGCTGCCCCGGCGACGGGCGTGAACGCCGCATCGCGCGACGCCGTCTTGCGCTTGCTGTCGGTGGCGAACTGGCTTGTGGGCAAGCGGTGATGGGCAAACGATGACGGGCCAGCGATGACTCCCCTCCAGTTCGAAGCGCTCTACTGCGCACGCTGGGACGAACTCGAAACCGCGCTCGACCAGCTCGACCGCCAGAAGGCAAAGAGAAATCCGTTCGACGCCGTGCCGGTCGGCGGCATCAAACCCAAAGCCACTGACGCAGCGCGTGTGGCCGCCCTCTACCGCAGCGCCTGCGAACACCTCGCACTGGCGCGTGCACGCGACTACCCGGTGCATCTTGTCGAACGGCTCGAGCACCTGACGCACCGCGCGCACCAGCGCATCTACCACCGGGCCACGCCGGCCACCGGCCGCGTGGCGCGCATGTTCCTGGTCGAAATCCCGCAGGCGGTGCGCGCACACGGCTGGTACGTGCTCGTGGCCACGCTGGCTTTTGCGCTGCCGCTCGTCGGCACGGCCATCGGCGCTGCCGTCGATCCTGGTTTTGCGCTGATGCTTCACGACGCGCCGTCGCTGCGCAACTACGAGCAGATGTACGGCAAGGACGTGGAAGCCTACGGCCGCCAGCGCGGCGCCGACAGCGACTTCCAGATGCTCGGCCACTACATCATGAACAACATCGGCATCGCTTTCCGCACCTTTGCCGGCGGCCTGTTCGCAGGCATCGGCGCGCTGTTCGTGCTTGTCTTCAACGGTCTGTATGCCGGCACCATCGCTGGCCACCTCACCTCGAGAGGCCTCGGCGACAACTTCTATTCCTTCGTCATCACGCACGGTGCATTCGAGCTCACGGCGATCGTGCTCTCCGGCGCCGCCGGCCTGGCCATCGGCCATGCACTGCTCGCACCGGGCCGCAACACACGCGCGGGTGCACTGCGCGAGGCCGCGACGCGCGTCGTGCCGGTGCTCTACGGCGTGTTCGCGCTGCTCGTCATCGCTGCCGTCGTCGAAGCGTTCTGGTCGTCAGCGCGCTGGGTGCCGCATGAAGTGAAGTACGGCGTCGGCGGCCTGTGCTGGTTGCTCGTCGTCGGCTGGCTGGCCTGGCAAGGGCGGGCGAGAGCAAGCTGATGCGCATTGAAGCCTTGGCGATCACGTTGCGCCCGCGGCCGATGAGCGAGGCCGCCGATCTCGGCCAGCGTCTGGTGCAAGCGCACGTACGTTCGGTGTGGCGCTGCTACTGGCCGGTGTGGGCGGCAGTGGTCTTGCTCGCGCTGGCCACGGTCGAGATCGCCGGCTGGCTGCCGGGTCTGTTGATCTTCTGGCTCAAACCCTGGCTCGACCGCAGCCTGCTCTTCGTGCTCTCGCGCGCCGTCTTCGGCGAGACCACACGCTGGGCCGATCTGTGGGCGGCGCGGCGCGAGGTCTTCGCGCGTCACCTGCTGCGCACGCTGATCATCGCCCGCCTGTCGCCGTGGCGTGCCTTCACGCAGGCCATCGATCAGCTCGAAGACCAGCGCGGCACGGCGCGCAGCAAGCGCCGTAGCGTGATGTTGAGCAGCCAGCGCGGTGCGGCGGGTGGCGTGCAGTTCGTCTACGCCAACCTCGAGATGATCTTCGTCGTCGCCTTGGTCGCGCTGATCGCCTGGTTCCTGCCTGAAGGTCTGCAGGGCGAGTTGTGGGCGCTGTACCGCGACGGCGAGTCGGCGCCGATGCAGGCGGCGATGTCTTTGGGCTATGGCCTCGTGGTGCTCGCGCTCGAGCCGTTCTACGTCGCAGCGGGGTTTGCGATGTACCTGAATCGCCGTGTCGAGCTCGAGGCCTGGGACATAGAGCAGGAGTTCAGACATGCTTTTGCATAGGCTGCTCGCGCTCGCGTTGCTGTTCTTCGTGTTCGCAGCGCACGCCGCCGAGCCACCGACGCCGCAGCAAGTCCGCGACGCCACCGAAGCGGTCTACAACGACCCCGACCTGCATGGCCTGAAGGCCGACCGCGAGCTGCGCTTCAAGAACCGCGACCAGCCCAAGGAGCAGGACAACGCGGTCGATCCCCGTTGGCTGCGCGACTTCACGCGCTGGTTCTCCGAAGCCGGCCGCTGGCTGGTCTGGCTCGGCATGGCCGCGCTCGCCGCGCTGCTGATCGTTTACCTGCGGCGCTGGATCGCTGTGCGCGGCGACGCCGCAGCCGGCCGCGCGTTGACGCTGCCCAGTCATGTGCACGATCTCGACATTCGACCGGAGAGCCTGCCCGACGATCTGCCGGCCGCCGTGCGCGCGCTGTGGCAGCGCGGCGAGTCACGCGCGGCGCTGTCGCTGCTCTACCGCGGAGCGCTGTCGCGCCTGGTGCACGACCATGCGGTGCCGGTGCGTGCCGCCAGCACCGAGGGGGAATGCGCGACGCTGGCCACGCGGCACCTCGACGCCGAGCGAGGCGCTTTCGTGTCGCGGCTGATCGGCCTGTGGCAGCTGGCCGTGTACGGCGCGCGACTGCCTGACGGCAGCGACGTGCTCGCCGTCTGCGATGAGTTCAACACGCGCTTGCCACGCCGCGTGGTCGCACCTGCCGGCACACCATGAAACGGCTGTCGATAGAAACCTGGGTCAACCTGCTCGCGCTGGCCGCCATCGCCGCGCTCGGCCTCTGGCTGCTGTTCGCCACCGAATGGGTCGACGTCTGGCGGCCGATGCCACCGCGCGGCGAGGCAGCGCGCGACGATCACTATGCGATCAAGCAGATCGTCAGCAAGCTCGGCGGCACAGTCACATCGCCCGACAACCTCGACCGGCTGCCGCCGCCCGGTGCGACGCTGGTGCTCGAATCGAATCAATGGGACTTCCTGCCCGGCCGCAGCCAGCGGTTGCGTGAATGGGTCGAAGTCCACGGCGGTCACCTCGTGCTGCCGAGTTTCTTCACCACAGGCGCCACCATCGACTGGCTGCCGCTGCGTCAGAAGAAACGCGTCAAGGGCGCCGCCTTGAGCTGCCCTGCGCCCGGGAGTGAGCACGACGACGACGAGCGCGATGAAGAGGCGGACGAAGACGAGCGCGAAGCGGTCGAGCCCGCGCCGCCGGTCTCGCGTCCGCGCCGACCCGACCCTCTGTTCATCGGCCCGCAAGACAACCCGCGCGACCAGTGCCCGACATTCGCCGAGCGCGTCGGCGGCAACGCCGACGCAGAGCCGCTGCGGCGCTACCGCCTCTGCCAAGGCGAGTGGCTGACGGCCCTCGAAGCCACGCCGGTGGCAGCCGAGCTGTGGTCGATCGCCGGTACCCGCGGCACGCCGGTCCTGCGCGCAGAGCTCGGCCGCGGGCGCGTCACGGCCATGGGCGCCTGGGGCTTCCTCAGCAACGACAGCGTCTTCAGCGGCGACCACGCCCAAGTGGCCGTCGCCATGCTCGACCTGCGCCCCGGCGACGAGGTCTGGTTCGTCATCGACGAAAAGCGCGAGGCCCTGGCGATGTGGCTCTGGCACCGGGCTGGTCCTGCGATCGGCCTGGCACTGTTGGCGATGGTGTTGGCGTTGTGGCGCGGCGCGCGGCGCTTCGGCCCGCTGCTGCCGCAAGCCCCGTTGGCGCGGCGCTCGGTGGCCGAGCAGATCCGCGGCACCGCGGCCTTCGTGCTGCGAGGCGGCGGCGCACCCTTGCTAGCCGCGGCACGGCGCGCGCTCGACGAAGCAGCGCGCCAGCGCATCGCCGGCTATGACCGCATGACGATGGGTCAGCGCATCGAAGCGCTGCGCCAGCCGACCGGCCTCGCTGCCGACGTTCTCACGCGCGCGCTTGACCCTCAGTTGCCAACCCGACGCGCCCTGGCCGACAAGTTGGCGGTCATCGAACAGACGCGACGACGCCTCGCATTCAATTCATAGATAAGGACACTCCATGTCTCTCAGCCCCTCAGAAGTCATGCGCGCCCAGGAAGTGCTGAGCGTGCTGCGCGACGAAATCGGCAAAGCCGTTGTCGGCAAAGCCGTTGTCGGCCAGCGCGAGGCAGTCGATCAAGTGCTCGTCGCGCTGCTGGCCGCCGGACACGTGCTGATCGAAGGCGTGCCGGGCCTGGGCAAAACGCTGCTGGCGCGCGCTCTCGGCAAGTCGCTGTCGCTGCAAGTCGCGCGCGTGCAGTTCACGCCGGACCTGATGCCGTCGGACATCACCGGCCACGCCGTGCTCGACACCAACACCCGCGGCGAAGGCAATGCGCTCGGCACGCTCCGCGTGCTGCGCGGCCCGGTGTTCACGAATCTGCTGATCGCCGACGAGATCAACCGCGCGCCAGCGAAAACGCAGGCCGCACTGCTCGAAGTGATGCAGGAGGCCCAGGTCACGCTCGAAGGGCAGACGCTGCCGCTGTCCAAGCCCTTCATGGTGATGGCCACACAGAACCCGCTCGAAACCGAAGGCACCTACCCCCTGCCCGAAGCGCAGCTCGACCGCTTCCTGCTGAAGATCGAGATCGGCTACCCGCCGCACGACGAAGAAACTGCGATCGTCGTCCGCAGCACCGAGGGCCAGGCCGGCGACCAGCTGCCGCTTGACGGCGTGACCCAGCGCGTCGAGGAGCGCCACGTCATCACGCTGCAGAACATGGCCGCGGCCGTGCGCGTCGACGACAAGGTGATCGACTACGCCGTGCGCATCACTCGCGCGACGCGCGGCGCGCCGGGTTTGTCCAACGGCGCCGGGCCTCGCGGTGCGATCGCGCTGATCCGCGCTGCACGGGCTGCCGCGTTGATGGCCGGCCGTGACTTCGCGACGCCGGATGACGTGAAGCACCTGGCCATCGCTGCGCTGCGGCATCGTGTATTACTCGCACCCGATGCTCAGCTCGAAGGGCGGCGCGTCGACGAACTGCTGTCCACGCTGATCGAAGGCGTGGACGCGCCACGGATGTAGCGCCGGTGAAGCTGCTGCCGTCACGTTCCACCATCTACGCGCTGTTGGCCGTCGCGGCCGCAGCGCTGCTGGCGCTGCTGTTGCGCGTGCCGGCGGCAGATGTCGGCACCGCCGTGCTCGGCATGCTCGCGCTCGGCGTGGTGTGGGCCGTAGGTGATTTCTGGCTGACCCGCCGCGCCTGGCGCACAGCCCCCCTGCAATGGACGCGCCGCCTGCCCGACGCCTTCGCGCTCGGCGTCCAGCGCACGATCGACGGCACACTCGCCAACACCGGCCCACGGCGCTGGCGGATCGGCTTCTTCGACCACGCCGACCCCGACCTGGATCCGCAGGGCCTGCCCGTCACCGCCGACCTGCGCGCGAACGCCCAGGCGCAGTTGCACTACACCGTGCAACCGCGCCGACGCGGCCGCGTCGCGTTCGAGCCGGCCGACGTGCGCGTACAAAGCCTGGGCCGCAGCCTCGAGTTGCAGTGGCGCATCGGCGCGAGCGAAGCGCGTCCGGTGTTTCCGAACTTCGCCTCCGTGTCGCGCTACGCGTGGCTGGCCACCGACCGGCGGCTGGCGGACATCGGCATCAAGACGCAGGTTCAGCGCGGCGAAGGCACCGATTTCAAGCAGCTCGCCGAATACCGGCCCGGCGACTCGATCCGCCACATCGACTGGAAGGCCACGCTCAAGCAGTCGCGGCCGATCGTGCGCCAGTTCCAGGATGAGCGCGACCAGTGCGTGATCTTCCTGATCGACTGCGGCCGTCGCATGCGCGCCGACGAAGGCACGGTTCATGGCAGCCACTTCGACGAAGCCTTGAACGCGACGATGTTGCTCGCCCACGTCGCATTGAAGGATGGCGACGAGGTCGGCGCCATCACCTTCGGCACCGCGCCAGAGCACAAACGTTCATTCGCGCCGCGCAAGGGCTTGACCACGCTGTCGGCATTGACCGCCGTGCTGCACGACATTCAGCCCGAGGCCACGCACTCCGACTACCTGATCGCCGCGAGCGACCTGATGCGCGTGCATTCGAAGCGCGCCTTGATCGTGATGCTGACCAACTTCCGCGACGAGGACGCACCCGAGCTCGACGCCGCGTTGAAGCTGCTGCGCAGCCGCCACCTCGTGCTGCTGGCGTCCTTACGCGAGCGTGTGCTGCGCGAGATGACCGAACAGCCGCTGAAGGAATCGCGTCACGCCATCGAGGTGGCTGGTGCGCACCTGTTCGCGCAAGCTCGGCGCGACGCCTTCCGCCGCCTTGCTGAACGCGATGCGCTGATGGTCGATGCCGAACCCGAGCGACTCGCGGTCGAGCTTGTCAACCGCTACCGCACCGTCAAACGAGCGGGTTTGCTTTAGGACGGCGCTGGCTTAAGCTGCTGGCCCATGAACCTGATTTCGATGGCGACGGCCGCCCTTCTCTGCTTTGGCGGCCTGGGCAGCCTGGCCGCAGCAGCGCAGACCGTCACCTTCAACGGCCACATCGGCGCTCAGAAGGCCTTGCTCGTCATCGACGGTGAGCCGCACACGGTCGCGCTCGGGGCGACGGTGCGCGGCGTGCGCCTTCAATCGATGACCGACACGCACGCCGAAGTCGCCATTGGAGAACTGCGCCGCACGCTCACACTTGGCGCCGGCCCAGTGCGCGCCAATGGCGCCACGCTCGGCGGCGGCCGCGAGATCGTGCTCACGGCTGGCACGAACGGCCACTTCCGCACCAACGGCCAGATCAACGGCAAGGCCATCGAGTTCATGGTCGACACCGGCGCCAGTTCGGTTGTCATCAGCCAGGCAGACGCCGACCGGCTGGGGCTGGACTACAAGAACGCGCCGCAAGGCCTGGCCAGCACCGCCAACGGCACCGCGCCGTTCAGGTTGATCACGCTCAGCGCCGTGCGCGTCGGAGATGTCGAAATCGCCAACGTCGAAGCCGCCGTCATCCCCGCGCCGATGCGCGGGGCGCTGCTCGGCAACAGCTTTCTGATGCGCTTCCAGATGAAGCGCGAGAACGACGTGATGCGGTTGGAAAAGCGCAACTGACTACGTTGGCGTCAACTTCGCAATCGACAACTGCAGCCACTTCATCCCATGCCGCCCGAAGTTGACTTGCGCTCGCGCATCGTCACCGACGCCTTCCAACGTCACGATCACGCCTTCGCCGAACTTGTTGTGGAACACGCCCTGCCCTGAGCGGAACCCGTGCGACGGCAGCGTCTTCGACACATAGGGCGGCGGTGACGGCGACTCGACGCGGCCGGCGCCGATCACGCTGCCCAGGCCCGAGCCGCGCGACCACGCGTTCTGGTACTCGCGCACATAGCCCGAGCCGAAGCCCTGGTTCTTCGGCGTCAGCCATTTCAGGTGTTCTTCGGGCAGCTCGTCGAAGAAGCGACTCTTGATGTGATAGCGCGTCTGGACGTGCAGCATGCGCGTCTGTGAGAAGCTGAGGTACAGGCGCTTGCGGGCACGCGTGATGGCCACGTACATCAGGCGGCGCTCTTCTTCGAGGCCGTCGTGGTCGCTCATCGAGTTCTCGTGAGGGAACAAACCTTCTTCCATGCCGGTGATGAAGACGGCGTCGAACTCCAGGCCCTTGGCGGCGTGCACCGTCATCAGCTGGATCGCGTCCTGCCCGGCTTGCGCCTGGTTGTCGCCGGCTTCGAGTGCGGCGTGCGTGAGAAAGGCAGCGAGCGGGCTGACGATCTCGCCGGTGTCGGCGTCAGGCGCCAGCGCCTCAGGCGGCAACGGCGCAGCATCGACGATGGCGCCTGGCGACAACTCATCAACAGGCAACGCCACCGCATCCTTGCCGAAGCCCTCTTGCGTGACGAAGGCTTCCGCCGCGTTGACCAGCTCGTCGAGGTTCTCGATGCGGTCCTGGCCCTCCTTGTCGTGGCGGTAGAACTCCGTCAGACCGGAGCGCTGCAGCATCTTCTCGATGATCTGGCGCAGCGTGTCGCCGCGCGTGTCGTCGCGCAGTGTGTCGATCAACGCGTTGAAGGCGACGAGGTTCGCGCCGCCCTTGCCGCTCACACTGGCGACACTCTGGTACAGGCTGCGCCCGCTCGAACGGCCGGCGTCCTGCAGCAACTCCATCGTGCGCGCGCCGATGCCGCGCGTCGGGAAGTTGACCACGCGCAGGTAACTCGTGTCGTCGTTCGGGTTCTCGATCAGCCGCAGATACGCCAGCGCATGCTTGACCTCGGCGCGCTCAAAGAACCGCAGCCCGCCATAGACACGGTACGGGATGCCGGCATTGAACAGCGCGCTTTCCAGCACGCGGCTTTGTGCGTTGCTGCGGTACAGGATCGCAACCTGTATGCGCGCCATGCCGCCGCGGTGCAACTGCTGCGCTTCGTCGAGCAGCCACTGCGCTTCGCCGTAGTCGCTCGTCGCTTCGAAGACGCGCACCGGCTCGCCCGAGCCGGCGTCGGTGCGCAGGTTCTTGCCCAGGCGTTTGGTGTTGTGTGCGATCAGCGCGTTGGCGGCGTCGAGGATGTGCGCGTACGAGCGGTAGTTCTGCTCCAGCTTGATGACCTGCGGCACGCGGTACTCCCGCTCGAAGTCGGCCATGTTGCCGACTTGCGCGCCGCGAAAGGCGTAGATGCTCTGGTCGTCGTCGCCGACGGCGAACACGCCCTTCTGCGGTTCGGGCGGCGCGAACATCTGCAGCCATTTGTACTGCAGCTTGTTGGTGTCCTGGAACTCATCGACCAGCACATGCGCGAAGCGGCGGCGGTAGTGCTCGCGCACCGCATCGTTGTCGCGCATCAGTTCGTAGCAGCGCAGCATCAGCTCGCCGAAATCGACCACGCCTTCGCGCTGGCATTGCGCTTCGTACGCAGCGTAGACCTCGATCAGCTTGGCGGTGTGCGGATCGGGAGCGACGATGTCGTGAGGACGCAGGCCCTCTTCCTTGCTGCCGGAAATGAAGTACGCCGCCTGCTTCGGCGGGTAGCGTTCTTCGTCGAGCGCCATCGCCTTGACGACACGCTTGACGGCGGCCACCGAATCCGACGCATCGAGGATCTGAAAACCCTGTGGCAAGCCTGCCAGCTTCCAGTGCGCGCGCAGGAAGCGGTTGCACAGGCCGTGGAAGGTGCCGATCCACATGCCGCGCACGTTGACCGGCAGCATGCTGGTCAGCCGCGTCAGCATTTCTTTCGCGGCCTTGTTGGTGAAGGTCACCGCGAGAACGCCGCCCGGCGAGACCTGGCCGGTGGACAGCAGCCAGGCGATGCGCGTCGTCAGCACGCGCGTCTTGCCGGAGCCGGCGCCGGCCAGGATCAGCGCCGGCACGGCTGGCAGCGTCACGGCGGCGAGCTGCTCGGGGTTCAGGCCGCGCAGCAAGACGGCGGCAGGTTCATCGTTCATCGAACGATTCTAGAGAGCGCGTTTTCTGCCCCTTCAAGTTAGGGGGCCACCCCGCGCTCGCGAGGGCTGGCACGCAGGCGGTCCCGCTCTATCTTAGATACATT
This sequence comes from Burkholderiales bacterium, assembly GCA_031413095.1. Lineage (GTDB taxonomy): Bacteria > Pseudomonadota > Gammaproteobacteria > Burkholderiales > Burkholderiaceae_C > CADEEN01. The sequence goes on from JANOEG010000230.1 coordinate 32,749, forward strand.
CAGTTGCGCCAGGTAGCAAGAACAACCACGGGCCAGCGCGCGGCGCGCGGCCTGGAACCACGCGGAGGGGCGCCATGTTTTCCACCATTCGAAGGCTGTGCATCGTCGGTCCAGCGATCGTGCTCGCCGCTTGCGGCGGCGGCAACGATGCGGCGCCGGACGCCTCGTCGCAACGCGAGCAGCCATTGGCCATCGCAGCGCCTTCGCAGTCTGTGTGGTCAGCGCCGGTCGCGCTGCCACTCGTGCCCACCACCGCGGCGGTGCTGCCCGACGGCAAAGTGCTGCTCTGGTCGGCCGAAGAGCGCTTCTCCTTCGGCGCCAACGTCGGTCGCACCTACACGGTGACCTTCGACCCGGC
>JANOEG010000231.1:0-4295 GCA_031413095.1 Burkholderiales bacterium
GCCGACATCGCGCCGCAGCGCAACGTCACCAACTTCGGCGACGCGCTGCGTTGCATGGACAACCTGTACTTGGCCTACGGCACGCGCGACGTCAGCGTGCTGCTCGAAGATCTCACCGACACGACGAAGAAAGTCAGCGCCGGCACGCGCGACATGATGATGTCGGCGATCTCCGACATGACACGGCGCAGCCGCGCGGTGCAGGTCATCGCCTTCGGCCCCGACTCGAACAACATCGTCGCCTTCCTCAACGGCGCGCAGCAGCGCAGCGCGTTCGCCGTGGTGCCGCAGTACAACCTGCGCGGCTCGATCTCGCAGCTCGACGAGTCGGTGCTGCGGCGCCAGGGCGACGCCGGCTTGTCGATCGGCAACAACCTGGGCGTGGGCGCCTCGCGCAGCCGCCAGCTCAACGTCCTCGGCCTGGACGTGGCGATGGTGGGCACGGCCAACCTGGCCTTGGTGCCCGGCGTGGTGTCGAAGAACCAGATCACGATCGTCAAGGAGGGCGACGCCTTCGACTCGCAGGCCACGATCAGCAAGGTCGGTGTCAACTTCAGCACCTCGTTCCAGCGCACCGACGGCACCGCGCAGGCGCTGCGCAACATGGTCGAGCTGGCCTCGGTCGAGCTGTTCGGCCGGCTGCTCAAGCTGCCGTACTGGAGCTGCATCGGCGTCGGCGTCGACAACGCCGAAGTGCGCGCCGAGGTCGAGGACTGGTTCATCGGCATGGAACGCGCGGGCGAACTGACGCCGTTCTTTCAGACGCAGCTGCGCAACCGCGGTTTCTTCGACGGCCCCGTCGATGGCCGCGTCACGCCGGCCCTGCGCCAGGCGGTAGCAGCCTACCGCCTGGGCACCGGGCTGGGCACGGACGCTACCGTCGATCTCGCGCTGTTCACGCAGTTCATCGGCGCACCGTTCCCGCGGCCGCCGGCGCAGCCCTTCAGCGACGCGCCGGCGGTCTCGCTGACGGCGCCCGCCGCCACCAACGCTGCCGACGGCCGGCTGGTGTTGACGCTGACGCCAACCCGCAGCGCGTTCGCACCCGGCGAGCCTTTCTCATTCCAGGTGCGGCCGAATGCACCGGCCTATGTGTACTGCTACGCGCGCAACGGCGACGGCAAGATCGAGCGCATCTTTCCCAACCGTTTCGTCAAGGACCCGCGCGTCGAGCCGGCCCGGCCGTTGCTGTTGCCCGGCGCGCAGCCGTTCGGCTTGAAGGCGGCTTCAGCGCTGTCGGCGGCCTGCCTGGCCGCGCCGCGCGACGTTTATGCCGATGTGCCGGCGGCGCTGCGCTGGGGCGACTTTCAGGCCCTCAACGCGGTGCGCGGATTCGAGGAAGTGCAGCGCATGCTGGAGGCGGTGGCTCGCACGCCGGTGGCGTTGGCGACGCTGGAAGCACCGATCGCCGCGCCGCCGCTGGCCGCAGCGCCGACCCCGCGGTGAAGCGACTCTGTGCCATGCAGGCCTTGCGCACGCTACAGTGCTCCGATGACCAACGACACAGCGCTGCACGACTGCATGAGTCGCGTCGCGCTGGGCGATCGCGCGGCGCTGCGCGAGCTCTACGACGCCGCCGCGCCGCGTCTGCTGGCGGTGGTTTTTCGCATGCTCGATGACCGTGGCCAGGCCGAAGACGTGGTGCAGGACACGTTCCTCACCGTCTGGACGCGGGCCTCGCACTTCCCGGCGCTGCGCACGAGCCCGTTGGCCTGGTTGACCTCGATCGCACGCCACCGCGCGATCGACCAGTTGCGCCGCCGCCGCCCCGAGACTGGGCTGCAGTGGCAGGACAACGAGGGTGTTGAACACCAACACGACGTTGCCGACGAGGCCGGCTCGCCGCTCGAACAGTTGCTGGCCGCGCAGTCCGATCACCGCTTGGGCGACTGTATCGGCCGCATCGATGCTGAACCGCGCGCCGCGCTGATGCTGGCTTACTACGACGGCCTGACGCACGACCAATTGGCGCAGCGCCTGGGCCGGCCGCTGGGCACCGTCAAGGCCTGGATCCGGCGCAGTTTGGAGCGCCTGAAGAACTGCCTGGAGGGCGCGGCATGAACTGGCATCGCCGCCCCGAGCTGCTCGACCGACTGGCCGCCGAGTACGTGCTGGGCACGCTGGCCAGCGGCGCACTGCGGCGCTTCGAGGCGGTGATGCAGGCCCACCCGCTGGTGGCTCAAGCGGTGATGCAGTGGCAGTCGCGCCTGTTGCCGTTGGACGGCGCGCTCGACTCGATGCCGGCTGGCGAAGCGTTGTGGTCACGCATCGCCGGGCGCGCCTTCGGCGATCGTGCCTCGGTGCAGGCTGCCGCAGCCCACGCCATGCCGTGGTGGCGGCGCTGGCTCGGCGCGGCCCCTGCCGCGGCGCTGTCGTTCGGCCTGGCGCTGGGCCTGGTGGCGCCGATGGCCTGGCAGTCGATGCAGCCCGATGCCCGCGACACGCAGCTGCCTGAAAGTTATGTCGGCGTGCTGGCCACGCGCGACGGCGCGCAGGGCCTCATCGTCTCGAGCCTGCGCCACGGCAAGACGGTGGACATCAAGGTGATGCAGCCGCTGCCGGCGCAGCCGGGGCGCGCGCCGGTGCTGTGGAGCATCGATGCGAAGGGCGTTGCGCAGGCGGTGGGCGCGCTGCCCGCGCTTGAGCGCGCCGGCTTCGTCAGCGTGCGCATCGAGCGCACGTCGGAGCAGACCTTCTCGCGAGCCGTCGAGCTGGCCGTGAGCGTCGAGCCCATCGGTGCGCTGCCGGCCTCGCCGAGCACCGCGTTCGAGTACCGCGGCCTGTGCGGCAAGCTCTGGCGCGCCAAGGCGCCGGCCTGAAGCACAGGCGGCTGCTGCCCCGTCCTCGTCTAGGGTTTCGACCGCTCGCTCACGCGCCGCGGGAAGCCATACTTGGGCTGCCCATCACTCCATGCCCTCCGCGCGCGCCATGAGCACCAACAGCGATTCGCCCCCGAAGAAGAAACCCGCGCACGAGCTGCGCAGCCAGCAATGGTTCGGCCGCCAGGACCGCGACGGTTTCGCTTACCGCTCCTGGGTCAAGGGCAAGGGCGTGCCGCACGACCAGTTCGACGGCCGGCCTGTCATCGGCATCTGCAATACGTTTTCCGAACTGACGCCGTGCAACTCGCATTTCCGCACGCTCGCCGAGCAGGTGAAGATCGGTGTCTACGAGTCGGGCGGCTTCCCGCTCGAGTTCCCCGTGATGTCGCTCGGCGAGACGCTGCTGCGGCCGACCGCGATGCTCTACCGCAACTTGGCGTCGATGGACGTCGAGGAAAGCATCCGCGGCAACCCGATCGACGGCGTGGTGCTGCTGATGGGCTGCGACAAGACCACGCCGTCGCTGCTGATGGGCGCGGCGAGTGCCGACTTGCCGACGATCGGCGTCAGCGGCGGGCCGATGCTGAACGGCCGCTGGCGTGACCAGCAACTCGGCTCGGGCACGGGCGTGTGGAGCATGAGCGAGCAGGTGCGCGCCGGCACCTTGAAGCTCGCCGAGTTCTTCGAAGCCGAGAGCTGCATGCACCGCAGCCACGGCCACTGCATGACGATGGGCACGGCCAGCACGATGGCGAGCATGGTCGAGGCGCTCGGCGTCGGCCTGCCCGGCAATGCCGCGTATCCGGCGGTGGACGGCCGTCGCAACGTCATCGCGCGCGAAGCCGGGCGGCGCATCGTCGACATGGTGCATGAAGACCAGAAGCTGTCGAGCATCCTCACGCGCGAGGCCTTCGAGAATGCGATCAAGACGCTGGCGGCGATCGGCGGCAGCACCAATGCCGTGATCCACCTGATCGCCATCGCGGGCCGGCTCGGCTTGAAGCTCACGATCGAAGACTTCGACCGCCTCGCCAGCGAGCTGCCGTGCCTGGTGAACCTGCAGCCCAGCGGCCAGTACCTGATGGAAGACTTCTGCTACGCCGGTGGCCTGCCCGTGGTGATGAAGGAGATCCTGCCGCTGCTGCACGCCAACGCCGTCACCGCCAACGGCAAGACCGTGGCCGAGAACGTGAGTGATGCGAAGAACTGGAACGCCGACGTCATCAAGAGCGTGGCCGCGCCCTTCAAAGACAAGGCCGGCATTGCGGTGCTGAAGGGCAACCTCGCGCCGCGCGGCGCCGTCATCAAGCCGAGCGCGGCCACACCGGCGCTGATGCAGCACCCCGGCCGCGCGGTGGTGTTCGAGAACATCGAAGACTTCCACTCCCGCATCGACGACGAGAACCTCGATGTCGATGAAACCTGCGTGCTGGTCTTGAAGCACTGCGGCCCCAAGGGCTACCCAGGGATGGC
>JANOEG010000232.1:0-8114 GCA_031413095.1 Burkholderiales bacterium
GTTCGAAAACGCCAAGGTGCTCGGCTTGTCAGAGCTGCGCAAGAAGGTGCTGGCCGCACGCACGCCGTTTCCGTACGACGCGCCGGTTGACGGTCTGCGCACGATCGATCGCTACCGCTTCGAGGTCCGCCTGGCCGAACCCTCGCCGCGCTTTGCCGACAACTTCGCTGCGCCGCAAAACGTGCCGGGCATGGCGCGTGAGGCGGTGGAGGCGTATGCCGCCGATTTGATGGCGCACCCGGTCGGCACCGGGCCTTACCGCCTGCTGCAGTGGCGGCGCAGCTCGCGCGTGGTGCTCGAACGCAACCCGAGCTATCGCGACGTGCGCTTCTCAGGCCAGGCGCCCGAAGGCGATGCCCAGGCGCAGGCCACGGCACGCACGTTGGCCGGCGTGCGCTTGCCACTGCTCGACCGCATCGAAGCCAGCGCCATCGAAGAGTCGCAGCCACGCTGGCTGGCCTTTCTTGGTGGCGAAATCGACACGATCCGCATGCCGCCGTCGTTCGCCCCCGTGGCCACGCCCAATGGCAAGCTCGCGCCGTACCTGGCCCGGCGCGGCGTACAGATGCGCCAAACGCTGACGGCCAGCGTGACGCACACCTTCTTCAATTTCGACGACCCGCAGGTTGGCGGCTACACGCCCGAGAAGGTGGCGCTGCGCCGTGCCATCACGCTGGCGTACGACAACGCGGGCGACATCCGCCTCATCTACAACGGCCTGGCGCTGCCGGCGCAGTCGATGATTGCGCCGCACAACTACGGCCATGACGCCACGCTCAAGACCGAGATGAGCCAGCACGACCCGGCTCGCGCCAACGCACTGCTCGACCTCTCCGGCTACGCGCGCGGCGGCGACGGCTGGCGCCGCCACCCCGATGGCAAGGCGCTCGAGTTGCGCCTAGCCTCGCCGCCCGATCAGCGCAGCCGCCAGTTGAATGAGCTCTGGCGCAAACGCATGACGGCGGTCGGGCTGCGCATGCGCTTCGAAGCCGCGCCGTTCGGCGAGCTGATCAAGCGCTCGCTCGCGGGCCAGTTGCAGATGTGGGGTTTCTCGTGGAGCCAGGGGCCTGACGGTGAATTTTTTCTCGGCCTGGCCTATGGCCCTAATGCCGACCAGAGCAACGACGCGCGCTTCAAGCTGCCGGCCTTCGACCGCCTGTACGAAAAGCAGAGCGTCATGCCCAATGGCCCCGAGCGGCTGGCGGTGATGCGCGAGGCCGAAAAGCTGATGCTGGCCTACGTGCCCTACATCGCGCATGTGCATCCGATCGACACCGACCTGTCGCACGCACCGGTGCGGCATCTGATCCGCCACCCTTTCAAGTCGACGTGGTGGCATTTCACCGATCTCGATGGCTCGCCCGCCGGGTGAAACGGAATAATCGGTCGGCGGCACACGTATTCAGACCATCAGCCATCGCATGAGCGCCCCACCCGCCTTCCGCCAACAACTGCTCGCTGCCATCCCGCGGCTGCGTCGTTATGCGCGCTCGCTCGTTTATGACGGCGCCACGGCCGACGACCTGGTGCAATCCGCGCTCGAGCGCGCGCTCAACCACTGGCGGCAGTTCGATCCGAAGCGCGACCTCGTGCTCTGGCTGTTGGCGATTGCGCACAACGCCTATCTCGACAGCTTGCGCCGCGACAAGCACCTCGACATCGTCTCGCCCGAGCGCGTGACTGACACGCTCGACCGCGAACGCCGCCATGAACCCGACATCGGCTTGCAGATGGACTTGAGCGCCGCCCTCGCGCGCCTCGTTCCCGACCAGCGCAGCGCGCTGATGCTGGTCATCGTCGAGCAGCTCAGTTATGCCGAAGCGGCTGAAGTGCTGCACGTGCCCGAAGGCACGGTGATGTCGCGCGTCAGCCGCGCGCGCGCCGTGCTGCGGGCATTTCTCGATGGCAGCGCGCAGCCGGCGACACATTTGAAGCCCGATCTGCGGCGGGTGGTTTGACCATGAACCAGCGCACCGACTTCAGCGACAGCGACCTCTCCGGCTGGCTCGACGGCGAAGGCAGCGCCGACGAGCGCGAGCGCATCGAAGCGCACTTGCGCCACGACGAACAGGCCGCCGCCAAAGTGCGCTTGTGGTCCGCCGACCGCGACGCGCTGCGGGCCCGATTCGACCCTGTGCGCGGCGAAGACGTCCCGGTACGGCTGGCCGACACCGTGGCCAATGGCAAGCGTTGGAGCGGCGTGTTCGGACTGGGTTGGGCGCAAGCCGCCGTCGCCGCCGGGCTGCTCGTCAGCGGCGGCATCGTGGGCTCGGTGCTGACGTGGCAATGGCAGCGCCCCCTGTTGGCAGCCACGCAGGCCGGCACGCCGTCGGGCTGGGTGCAGCGCGCCGCGTATGCGCACAGCGTCTTCGTGCCGGAGCCGCGGCACGCGGTGGAAGTGCGCGCGCAGGAAGAACACCTGTCGCGCTGGCTGACGCGGCGCATCGACATCCCGGTCAAGTTGTTCGACCTGCGCGACGAAGGTTTCGAGCTGATGGGTGGCCGCCTGCTGCCCGACGCCACGGGCAAGAGCGCGCAGCTGATGTACGACAACGCGCAGACCAAGGAGCGCGTCACGGTCTACCTGCGCAAGCCCGACGCCGACGCGCCAACGGCCTTCCGCTATTTGCAGCAAGGCAACCTCGGCACGTTCTATTGGGTCGAGGCCGGCGCTGGTTATGCGCTGGTTATGCGCTGGTCGGGCCGCTGCCGAAGGAGCGGTTGCTGGCCTTGGCGCAGGCGATTTATCGGCAGGGGGTGGCGCCGGTGCCTGCGGCGGCATCGGGTACCACGCGATAGCGCGATTGCAGGCACGCGCCTACACTTTCGCTTGCGTTTTCCTTTCAGCGACGGGACAGCCTTGAGTACCCAACCGAACAACCTGCATGACGAACCTGCCTACAGGGCGAGCGAGGTGGCAAATATCCTCGCGCTGCCTCTGGGCACCGTGAAAGCATGGGCGTTCGGGCAAAACTATCAATACCGCGACGGTCGCCCGAAACGGTTCGTCAAGCTCATCGAAGCCGCGGATGCAAAGCGCCGCTATCTCTCGTTCACGAACTTGTGCGAGTTGTACATCTTGTCGGCGTTGCGACGCAGTCATCGCCTGCCGATGCCAATCGTCCGCGACAGCCTTGATCACGTGAGCCAAAAGCTCGGCACGAGTCGGCCGCTGGTGGCTCGCCAGTTTTTGACCAATGGCCTACATCTGTTTTACGAAGAGGCTGGCAGATTGACGAATGCCAGTCTGCACGGACAAGAAGCCATGAGCGGAGATTTTCTGCGAGCGCTAAAACGCATCGAACGCGATCAGCGCGGCACACCGATCCGGCTGTTCCCCTTGGTCGCACCGTCGGCAAACGTCGCTGGAGCCGCTGACGAACCAGAAGGTGCGGTGGTGATCGATCCACGCATGGCTTTCGGCCGCCCGGCGCTGACGAGAGCAGGCGTTACGACGCAGGTCATCGCCGATCGCTTTGTCGCGGGTGACGACCCGCAAGAGATGGCCGACGACTACCGCGTGGAATTGGCCGACGTGATGGAAGCCATCCGCTTCGAACTTGACTCGCAGCGCCGCGCTGCCTGAACGGCCGACGCTGTTCGTCGATCGCTGTGCGTGGAGCGGTCTGCTTGGACAGGCTCTCACCGCTGCTGGCATTCCTTTCGTTGAGCATGCCCAGCTATTCCCTCCGGCATGCCCCGATGAAGTCTGGCTCGAAGGAGTCGCGGGCAAAGGCTGGCTTGTCGTGACCCGGGACCAGCAGATTCGCTACAAGGTCAACGAACAAGCGGCGGTCATGCGAGCTGGCTTGCATCTGTTCGTCTTCACCCGAGGTGCGCTGCCTGCCGCGCGAACTGCCGACCTCTTGATCGCTGCCTACCCTGCGATGGTGCGTATGGCGGCTGCCACTGCAGCGCCAGCCTTCTTCTCGATACAGCTTGAAGGTCACGTCGCCCGTCTGAAAGTGCCAGACGCGGTGCGTTGATACAGCCAGTCGCCGGCTTGCACGTCCATCGCAGCAGCCTGCGTTGCATCAGCGCGCATAAATCCCAGCCGTTCGAGCAAGCGCCATGAGCGCTGATTGCGCTTGTCCACCGTCGCCATGCATTGCGTGACCGCGTAGTGAGCGATCAGGTGCTCGACTATCGCGCGCGTCGCTTCGGTGGCGATGCCCTGTCCCCACCGCGCATGCGCCACTTCGTAGGCCACCCAGGCGCGGTGGTCTTCCTGCACCGTGGCCTGCACGAAGCCGATGGCGCTGTCGTCGCCGTCCCGCAGCAGCAGCGCCCAGTTCAGCCAATGCTCTCGGCCGTCGCCCGAGCGGCGCGATTCGAGTTTGCGGTAGCGCTCGCGCAAGGCGTCGAGTGACGCCGGCGCGCCTTCGTCGAGGTACTCGAGCTGGCGCGGATCGGCAAGGACCGGGAACAGCGCGTCGGCATGTGCCACCATCAATGGTGCCAACGTGAGGCGTTGTGTGTGCAGTGTTTGCATCGCCGCGCATTGTGGTGCTACCTAGAATCGCTAGATACCCGCAACTGACGTCACCCGATCCGAACACTCTTGACAAGGACCTTGTAGCCCATGCGAGCCAATAAGCAATCTCTGGGGCGCAGGATGGCGCTGCGGTACGTGTCTCTCGGCGCGTTAATTTCGTTGAGCGCCTGCGGTCACTCACCAGACCAGTTGACGCTCCGAGAGAGCCCAGCTCGCTCGACGGACAAGCTGAACATCGTCTATGAAAAAGCTTATGCCGACTTGTTCCTCCAGCAGCATCGAGGGGTGGGGCCGTTTGTTGGCCCGTTGTTTGAACAACTGTTCAAGACCACCGTCTCGGATCTGCTGAGCCACAACGGGCTCGTCGGCAGCGGTGAGATCGACCTGAGTGCCCTGCGAGGCCGTCTCGAAGGCATCACGCTGGTGCTGCGGCCTTCGGGCGTGGAATATTGGCAACCAGGCACGCCCACGCACATTCGCCTAGAGAGCGTTCTCCTTGGGCCAACCGGACTGTCGCTCGGCGAACTTCGCTACATGAGTTTCAGGGCCTTGCTCAACGTTGGCTTCTCCCGGACGCTCGAGCTAGAAGTGGAGCGATCGATCGCGACGATGACCTTGGCTGCGCTGAATGCGTTGCAAGAGCGCGCCGTGATTCACCTCAAGTACCCGCGAGCTCAAACGATGGCTGGCTCGACGAACCCCTTCTTCGGCCGAGTGAGATAGGCAACGACTGGAGCAGCAGGCGCAGCGCGTGCAATGTGCGCATCGGGCGCGCCTTGTGTGCTCCCTAGAATGCCTCGATGCCCGTGACCGACACCGCCGCTGCCGTGGCCAGGCCGCATCGCTTCGCCGCCTGGCACCGCGCTGTCGTCGTCATCGTGCTCGGCTTTGCGTCGGGCCTGCCGCTGGCGCTCACCGGCCAGGCGATGCAGGCTTGGCTGTCGATGGAGGGGCTCGACGTGGCCACCATCGGATTCCTCTCACTGGTCGGCCTGCCGTACACGTTCAAGTTCTTGTGGGCGCCGCTGATGGACCGCTTCGACCTGCCGTGGCTAGGCCGGCGGCGTGGTTGGCTGGTGTTGACGCAGCTCGCGCTGGCCGCCGCGTTGTTCGTGCTGGCCGGGGTGTCGCCGAAGGGCGCGACGCAGGCTTTTGCGTTGATGGCCGTCGCCGTGGCCTTCATCTCGGCGTCGCAGGACGTGGTGATCGACGCTTACCGCACCGACATGCTGCCCGCGGCCGAGCGCGGCATCGGCGCCTCGCTGAACATCGCTGGCTACCGCATGGCGATGATCCTGTCGGGTGGCATTGCGCTGATCTGGACCGACGCGCAGCAAGGCGGCGGCTGGAGCTGGCCCGATGTGTACCGCTTCATGGCCTGGCTGATGGTCGGCGCGGCGGTGCTGTCTGCCACGCTGCTGCCGCGGTTGAACGTGGCCGCAGCGCCGCAAAGCGTGCCACGCAACGACTTGATCGGTTTCGTCGCCGTGATCGCTGCGGTGGCGGTGGGCTACCTCGTCACCGACCGGCTCGTCGCTCCGGCGATGCATTCGCTGATGAAGCCGTTTTGGCAAGGCAGCACACTGAGCACAAGCCTGCAAGGGCGCTGGGCCGATCTGGCGGCGCTGCTGGTGGGCATCGCGATCACGCTGCCGCTGGCGGCGTTTGCGGCGCGGCGCGCCAAGTTCGAAACGCTGCTGTCGGGCCTGTCGAACTACTTCAGCACCCAGGGCGCGGCGGCGTTCCTGATCCTGATCGTGCTCTACAAACTCGGCGACGCCTTTGCCGGCTCGCTGATGACGCCGTTTCTGCTGAAGGCGATGGCGTACTCGCCGGCCGAAGTAGGCGTGGTCAACAAGGTGCTCGGCCTGTGGTTGACGATCGCCGGCGCGCTGATCGGCGGCGCGCTGATGTTCAAGCTCGGCCTGTGGCGATCGCTGATGTTGTTCGGCGTGCTGCAACTGTTGTCGAACCTCGCCTTCTGGTGGCTCGCCGTTGGCGGCAAGGGCACGCTCGGTGCGTTGACGCTGCCGGCCTTTGATTGGGTCGTGGTGCAACTTGCAGCACCGACACCGGTGGATGGCGCGCTGTTGATGGCCGTGGCGGTGGAAAACCTCACCGGTGGCATGGGCACGGCGGCGTTCGTCGCCTTCCTGATGAGCCTGACCAACCAGCGCTTCACCGCCACGCAGTTCGCGCTGTTGTCGGCGTTCGCGTCGATCGGCCGCGTCTGGGTGGGGCCGCTGGCCGGCGTGCTGGCCGAGAGCATCGGCTGGCCGACGTTTTTCATCGTGTCCACCGTGGCGGCCGTACCGGCGTTGGTGCTGCTCTGGTGGCTGCGGGCAAGCGTGCGCGCGCTCGACCACAATCCTTCGACGGTGTCTGCAGAGGATTCGTGACCATGGCGGCTAGTGATGTTTCGTTGTTCCGCACCGATGCCACGCTGAACGCATCGCACGACATGTCGTGTTCGTGCCCGATGCACCTGCTGCGCTCGCGCCGCTTGTTCACCGCCTTGTTAGCCAGTGCCGCCGCGCCGGTGTGGGCGCAACAGCAACAACAAAGCGCTGCCGATGAAGGCGTGAAGCGCGACGTTGGCAAGGAGAGCAAGTTCACCAAACTCGTCTCCGCCGAACAGGTGGAAGCTGCCGCGCAACAGCAGTACGCGCAGATGCTGCAAAAAGCGCAGCAGCAACGCGCGTTGGCGCCCGACAACCACCCGCAGGTCGAACGCCTGCGCTACATCGCGCAGCGCCTGATCCCTGCGGCCAACGGCTGGAACGAGCGCGCCAAGCAGTGGAAGTGGGAAGTCAACATGCTTGGCAGCAAGGACCTCAACGCGTTCTGCATGCCGGGCGGCAAGATCGCCTTCTACTTCGGCATCCTCGCCGTGCTGCAGCTCAGCGACGACGAAGTGGCCACGATCATGGGCCACGAGATGGCGCATGCGCTGCGCGAACACGCGCGCGAGCGCATGGGCAAGACGGCGGCCACACGCATCGGCGCCGGTGCGCTGTCGGCGCTGCTCGGCCTGGGCAACCTCGGCGACGCTGCGCTGAGCATGGGCGCGCAAATGCTCACGCTCAAGTTCAGCCGCGAAGACGAGAGCGAAGCCGACATCGTCGGCATGGACCTCGCCGCCCGCGCCGGCTTCGACCCCGCGGCCGGCGTGACGCTGTGGCAAAAGATGATGGCGGCGAGCAAGGGCGCGCCACCGCAGTTCTTGTCCACGCACCCGGCGGGTGCGACGCGCATCAAGGAGATCGAGGGCAAGCTGCCGAAAGTGCGGCCGATCTATGCGCGCGCAGCCAAGCCGGAGCGCAAGTTCGCGCCGCCGGACAAGGCAGCCGCAGCGAAGTAGCGCAGCGGCGGGCTCTCCACAGAACTGCTGAACTTCATCAGTCTTGCCGAGGCGGCGGTGCGCTCGGCCGCCTACTGTTGATTCGTCAGGTCGTCGAGGGCACGCCAACAGGTCCAGCGGCGACCGACCGGGCACCGGTCGACGCTCGATCGGTGTCCGCTCCACGTCACCGACTGAGAGGAACCACCATGAACCCGCTGAAGAACATCACGCTGATCGCCGCCGTCTCGATCGCGGCCTTCGCCAGCCTCGCCCACG
>JANOEG010000233.1:0-2889 GCA_031413095.1 Burkholderiales bacterium
GCACAGGCGCTTGCGCTGCAGCGGCCGGCCGGCGAGCACATCGGCCGGCAGCTCCGGGTAGGCCAGCACCATCCGGCCCAGGCCGACGAAGTCGACCCAGCCTTCGCGCACCACGGCCTGCGCCACGTGGGGCAGGAACTCTTGCAGGTAGGTGTAGCCGCTGCCCATGAAGGCGAGCTGCGGAAACGCCAGCTTGAGATCGCGCACCGTCTGCAGATGCCGCATCACGCCGAGAAGCGGGTCCTCGGGTGGTTTGTAGCCGTCCGACGGCGGGTACATCGCCGGACGCGTGAGGTGCGGGTTGTAGTATGGGCTGCCGAGCGTGATGTTGATCAGCCGGATGCCCAGGCTCTGCGCGATGGCGAGGAAGGCGCGGGTCTCGGACAGGTCGGGCTGCGTCGGTACGGCCTCGTCGGCGCCGAAGCCATAGCGATAAGGCAGGCAGGCCACGTAGTCGTCGGGCACGCCGGGGCCGAGTTCGTCGGGCTCGGCCTGCGTCGGGTCGGGTTTGAACGATACGAAATCGAACGCCGAGACGCGCACACCGATGTCCAGACCCGGCGCCTCGGCGCGGATGCCGGCCACCAGTTCGCGCAGGAAGCGCGTGCGGTTTTCGAGTGAGCCGCCGAACTCACCGGCCCGCGTCTTGGCCGACAGGAATTCGTGGCCGAGGTAGCCGTGGCAATGCTTCAGGTCGACGAACTGATAGCCGCTGTCCCAGGCACGCCGCGCGGCGATCACGTAGTCGTCGATCAAGGCGCGGATATCGCCGTCGCTCATCAGCGGATGGTCGGCCGCGGTGTGGAACTTGCGATCGAGGATCGGGTGCCGGTACAGGATGTGCGGCTCGAAGCGCGTGCGGTCGTTGGGTTTGCAGAAGCGGCCGGAGTGCGTGAGTTGCAGGCCGATGACCAGCCCGTCGTCGTCGCCCATCGCCTCGCGGTGCGCAGCCACCAGCGTGTCGCGCAGCGCGGCGATGCTGGCCTGGTTGTCGGCGCTCATCACCAACTGGTTCGGATTCGCGCGGCCCTCGTGACGCACCGCGACGGCCTCGCCGCCCCAGATCAGCTTGGCACCCGACAGGCCGAAGTGGCGCCAGCGCCGGATGGTCTTGTCGCTGGCCTTGCCGTCGGTGGTGCCGTCCCAGCCTTCCATCGGCTGGATGGCGAAGCGGTTGCCGACGGTGAGCGGGCCTACCGCAAGCGGCGCGGCGAGCGGCGAGCCCGGTCCGGACGCAACGGTGTCGTCGCACGGCATGTCGATGCCGAGTCGCTGCAGGTTGTCGCGGAAGCCGCTGGGTGTCTCCAGCGCCTTGATCTTCGTGATGTCGCCGAATTTCATTGGGGATGACGTGATCTAGAAAAACTGGTTGGGTTTCTGGAAGATGCCGAGCAGCAGCGCGCCGTCAGGCGCCGTCGCAGTGTGGCGACTGCCGGCCGGGCGCCAGACGTAGTTGCCAGCGGTGGCCGTGCCTTCATGATCGACCAGGCTGCCTTGCAGGACCCAGGTCTGCTCGACTTCGACATGCATGTGATCGGTCAGCACCGCGCCGGGCGCCATGCGCGTGAGCACCGTCTGCAATCCGGTCTGCGGATCTTCCATCAACACCTTGGTCTCGACCCCGGCGAAGCGAGTCGGCTGCCACGGCAGCGACGCCACGTCGATGTAGCGCGACGACTGCGCGGGCAGCTGCTCGTGCTGTGCTTGCAAGCCGGGGGTCTGCAGGGCCATGGTGACTACTCCTTTGAAGTGAAGGGGGCGCGTTCCGGCGCCGGCCGCAGCCGCCGGAACAAACCGCGCACGGCCTCGAAGCGCAAGGCGATGATCACCGCGATGCCGATCCAGATGACGAGCGAGATGGGGCGCGTGAAGAACGGCGCGAGGCTGCCGTCCGACAGCACCAGGCCGCGGCGCAGGCTTTTTTCCAGCAGATCGCCGAGCACGATGCCGAGCACCAGCGGCGCCATCGGGTAGTTGCCCTGGCGCAGGATGAAGCCGAGGATGCCGAAGCCGAGCATCACCCAGATGTCGAAGAGGCGGCCGGCGATCGCGAACGAGCCGACCGTGCACAGCACGAGGATGATCGGCACCATCACCGTCTGCGGCACCTGCAGCACGCGCACCATCAGCTTGGTCAGCGTCAGGCCGTAGAACAGGATGCCGAGCGTGGCGAACAGCATCATGGCGACGATGTCGTAAACGAACTGCGGCGACTGGATCATGATCATCGGGCCCGGCTGCACGCCGTGGATCAGCATCGCCGCCATCAGTACCGCGGCCGGCGCCGAGCCGGGAATCGCCAGCGTCAGCACCGGGATCACGGCGCCGGGCACGCAGGCGTTGTCGCCGGTCTCGGCCGCCATCAGGCCGTCGATCGATCCCTTGCCGAACATTTCCGGCTCCTTGCTCGCGCGCTTGGCGGCGGCGTAGGACGACCACGCGGCCACGTCTTCGCCGACACCCGGCACGACGCCGATGAAGGTGCCGATGCAGCCCGAGCGCAGGATGGTCTTCCAGTGCCGAAACACATCGACCAGTTTGGGAATGACCGAGTCGAAGGGATTGATCTTCACCGGCGCCTGCTTGCCCTTCATCACCGTCAACAGCTCGGCGAAGCCGAAAGCGCCGACAAGGGCCGGCACGAGGGCGATGCCGCCGGCCAGATCGCGGTTGCCGAAGGTGAAACGGTCGAAGGCGTAGATCGCTTCCTGGCCGATGCAGGCCACGAACAACCCGAGAGCACCTGCCATCCAGCCCTTGAGCGGATCGTCGCCGGTGAGCGTGCCCGAGATGACGACGCCGAACACCGCCAGCCAGAAGAACTCGTAGGCGCCGAACTTGAGCGCGAGTTCGCCCAGCAGAGGCGTGAACAGTGCGAGGAAGAACATG
>JANOEG010000234.1:0-2314 GCA_031413095.1 Burkholderiales bacterium
CGTGCCGACGATGCGCAGCGCCGGCATGAGCATGTCGCCCTTCAACGCCTGGGTGGTGTTGAAGGGCTTGGAAACGCTGTCGATCCGCGTGCGTGCGCAAAGCGAGCGGGCGTTGGTGATGGCTCGCTGGTTGGAGCCGCAGCCGAACGTCGAGCGGGTCTATCACCCGAGCCTCGAATCGCACCCTCAGCATAAGCTGGCGATGGCCCAGCAATCGGGGCAGGGAGGGGCCGTCGTTTCGTTCATCGTCAAGGGTGGCCGCGAAGGCGCGTTCAAGGTCATCGACTCGACGCGCATCTGCTCGATCACTGCCAACCTGGGCGACACCAAGACGACGATCACGCATCCGTCGTCGACCTCGCACGGCCGCTTGAGCGAAGCGCAGCGTCAGGCCGCAGGAATCACGCAGGGGATGATCCGGTTGGCGATGGGCCTCGACGACGTGGAAGACATCAAGGCCGATCTTCTTCGCGGCCTGACATGAGGCCCCCAAGCTCACTTCGTTCACAGCTCCCCAAGGGGGCGCCAGCGCTCTTCGGGCGGCCGGGCGGGCGCTGATGACGGTCCGCACCCGCATCGCCCCGTCGCCGACGGGCTTCCTGCACCTGGGCACCGCACGCACCGCGCTGTACTCGTGGGCGTACGCGCGACACCACGGCGGCCAGTTCATCCTGCGCATCGAAGACACCGATGTCGCGCGCTCGACGCAGGATTCAGTCGAGCAGATCCTGGCGTCGATGAAGTGGCTTGGCTTGGATCACGATGAAGGCCCGATCTACCAGATGCAGCGTCTTGCGCGCTATCAGGCCGTGGCCGAGCAACTCATTGCGTCAGGCCACGCCTACCGTTGCTATTGCACGCCAGCCGAGCTCGATGCGATGCGCGAGGCGCAGCGCGAGCGCGGCGAGAAGACGCACTACGACGGCCGCTGGCGGCCTGATGCGGGCAAGGTGTTGCCGCCCGTTCCCCATGGCGTGCCGCCGGTGATCCGCTTCAAGAACCCGCAAGACGGCAGCGTCCATTGGGACGATCTGGTCAAGGGCGACATCACAATCTCGAATACCGAGATCGACGACCTGATCATCGTCAGACCGGACGGGGTGCCGACGTACAACTTCGCCGTCGTCGTCGACGACTGGGACATGGCGATCACGCATGTCTTTCGCGGTGACGAGCACATCAACAACACGCCGTGGCAGATCAACATCTTCGTGGCGCTCGGCGTGGCGCTGCCGCAGTTCGGCCACCACCCGATCATCCTCGGTGACGACGGCTTGAAGTTGTCCAAGCGCCGCGGCGCGGTCAGTGTCATGGCCTATGAAGCGGCCGGCTTCCTGCCCGAGGCGATGTGCAACTACCTGGCGCGCCTCGGCTGGAGCCATGGCGACGAAGAGCTGTTCACGCGCCAACAGATGGTGCAGTGGTTCGACGGCACACACCTGGCCAAGAGCCCGGCGCAGTGGGATCCGGCGAAGCTGGCCTGGGTCAATGCGCACTACATCAAGCAGGCCGACGATGCACGGCTCGCCAAGCTCGTGCAGCAGCAGTTGGCGACGCGCGAGATCGAGGTGGTGGATCTCGAACACCTAGCGCGGGCCTGTGCCTTGTTCAAGGACCGCTGCGCGACGACGGTGGAGCTTGCCGACTGGCTGCAGATGTACGTCAAACCGGTGTGGCCGACCGAAGCCGATTTGCTCGCGCATGTGAGCGAGGCTGCTAAGCCGGCGTTGCGCGCTCTGCGCGAACAGCTGACAACGCTCGATTGGACGGCGCCCTCGATTGCCGCAGCCATCAAGGCCACGCTTGCATCGCACGGCTTGAAGATGCCGCAACTCGCGCCGGCCTTGCGCGTGCTGATTTGCGGCCGCACGCAGACGCCGTCGATCGACGCGGTGCTGGCGCTGTTCTCTCGCGAGCTCGTCCTGGAGCGCCTCTCCCACGTCTAAAACCCTGTCTATAATCGTGGTCTCGCTTGAATTGCGTGACTGACTCCGATGGGGGTATAGCTCAGCTGGGAGAGCGCTTGCATGGCATGCAAGAGGTCAGCGGTTCGATCCCGCTTACCTCCACCAAATCGAAGCAGGCGCGCGGTTCAAGACGTGGTGAAGGATTGGTCCCCTTCGTCTAGAGGCCTAGGACACCAACCTTTCACGGTGGCTACAGGGGTTCGAATCCCCTAGGGGACGCCAAGTTTGGCTGCACTTGCGGAGTGATCCGGGAACGCAGCCACCGTGTGGAGCGGTAGTTCAGTTGGTTAGAATACCGGCCTGTCACGCCGGGGGTCGCGGGTTCGAGTCCCGTCCGCTCCGCCAAT
>JANOEG010000235.1:0-1945 GCA_031413095.1 Burkholderiales bacterium
AGAAACCCGCCAGCAGCGCTTCGCCGCCCGTCGTCGGTGCGCCGCCACCCCACTCGGCGCCCCGCAGGTTGTGGATGTCACTGGCCGCGTCGTCGCGCGCCGAGCGTCCGAAGGCAACGTTGATGCGCTGAAACGGCATCAACACCGCGCGCAGGTTCGACGTCGGCCGCTTGGCACCCTTGGCGGCCACGGCCACGCGGCCGGCGTCACGGGTGAACAGATCGACGATCAGGCTCGACTCGCTCCAGTCGTATTGATGCAGCACATAGGCAGGTTGCTGCGCTGCGGGCTTCATGCTGTGCGCAGCGCGTGCACAGCAGCGAGCGCTTCTCGGCACGCGCCTTGATCGTCGGCCTTCATGCGCTCGAACGCGCCGCGCATCGCTTTGGCGTGATGCACCAGCTCCGCTTCCTCCCGGCGCGCGTGGTGCACACGCGCCATCGCTTCGTGCGCATAAAAATGCTCCATCGGCGGCGCCTGGTGGTGCAGGCACACCGCCAGGCACTGCCCGGCGTGGCGCCAGGCGTCGTCGAACAAACCGGCCGACAGATGCGTCAGGGCCAGGCAGTACTCGGCGCGCTCGATGTGCAACCAGGTGCCGGCGCGCGACCAGTGCTCGCGGCTGGCCGCGGCGATACGCAGCATGGCTTGTGTTTGCGCCGGGTTGCGTTTATCACCCAACGACTGCAGCTCCCAAGCCATGTTGTTGCAGGCCACCGCCAGGGGCCGATGGTCTTGCGGCTGGGCATCGGGCAAGGCAGCGATGCGCTCAGCGGCGCTGTCGACGAAGTGCAGCGCGCGCTCGAGCTGCCCACGCCCGAGGCACAACGCAGCCGCGCCGCTTTCAGCGCGCACGATCTCGGCGGTGCTAAGGCGCTTGGCAACATCGTCCTCGCCCTGCCCCAGATTCAACGTCGCCTCACCCACCCGCAGCTCGGATTGCACGCTGTCGTCGGCCAGCGCATGCGTGCGCAACGCGGCGAGACGCCAGCGGGCGTCATCGAAGCGGCCCAGGTGTTCGCCCAGCAAGTGCACAACGAAGCGCACCAGCGCGCTCAACTGCTGCGGTGTCTGCGGAGGGGGGGTGCGCACGCGCAAGCGGCGCGCCACAGCGTCGCCGCGCCCCACGTGGTCTGCCCAAGCGCGCGCGAGGAACGAGTCGAACGCTGCGCTGCGCCTACTCGTAGCCATAACTGCGCAGGTGCTCCTCGTTCTGCGCCCAGCCGGCCCGCACCTTGACCCAGACTTCAAGGAAGACCTTGGCGCCAAGCAGACGCTCCAGCTCCTGACGCGCTTCGCTGCCGATGCGCTTCAGGCGCTCGCCGCCCTCGCCAATGATCATGCCCTTGTGCGCTTCGCGCATGACGACGATGGTGGCGGCGATACGGCGCAGATTGCCTTCTTCCTCGAACTTATCGATGACGACCGTGGAGCTGTACGGCAGCTCGTCGCCGGTCAGGCGGAAGAGCTTTTCGCGGATCAGCTCGCTGGCCAGGAAGCGCTCGCTGCGATCAGTGAGCTCGTCTTCGCCGTAGAACCAGGCTTGTTCTGGCAGGTGCTTGGCAACGATGGCCGCCAAGCGAGGCATGTCGGCCTGCTTGGTCGCCGACAGCGGCACGAACTCGGTGAAGTCGCGCCGCTCGCGCATCGATGCCAGCCACGGCAGCACGTCGTCGCGGCGCTTCATCTCATCGAGCTTGTTGGCCACCAGCAGCACCGGCTTGTCCTCGGGCATCAGTGCCAGCACTTTCGCATCGGCCAGCGTGAACTTGCCGGCCTCGACAACAAACAGCACCACGTCCACGTCCGACAGCACGCTGCGCACGGTGCGGTTCAAGTTGCGGTTGAGGGCGTTGCCGTGCTGCGTCTGAAAGCCCGGCGTGTCGACAAACACGCATTGCGCGCCGGCCTCGGTGCGGATGCCGGTGATGCGGTGACGCGTGGT
>JANOEG010000236.1:0-7584 GCA_031413095.1 Burkholderiales bacterium
CGATGGCGAAGACGTTCGGGTCGATGATCACGTCGTCGATCGGGAACCCGACCCGATCCACCAGGATCGAGACACACCGCTCGACGATCTCCAGCCGACGCGCGACCATGTCCGCCTGGCCTTTCTCGTCGAAGGCCATCACGATGACCGCCGCGCCATACCGCCGGACCAGCTGCGCCTGGCGGATGAACTCGGCCTCGCCCTCCTTCATGCTGATCGAGTTCACCACGCACTTGCCCTGCACGCACTTCAGTCCGGCCTCGATCACATCCCATTTGGACGAATCGATCATCACCGGCACACGCGCGATCTCGGGCTCGCCGGCGATCAGGTTCAGAAAGCGCACCATCGCCGCCTTCGAATCGAGCATCGCCTCGTCCATGTTGACGTCGATGATCTGCGCGCCGTTCTCGACCTGTTGCCGGGCCACGGCCAGCGCCTGCTCGAACTCGCCGCCCAAAATCATCCGGGCGAAAGCCTTGGAGCCGGTGACGTTGGTGCGCTCGCCGATGTTGACGAACAGCGAGCCGGTGCCGATGGCGATCGGCTCCAGGCCAGAGAGGCGAAGTGGTGACAGTGCGGCGGATTTGTCGGTCATCGACGCGGCCTTCCTGTGGGCATCGATGAGCGCCGTTGGGGGAAAACGTTTCGAGCCTGGCGGTGATAGGGCACCGTCGCAACGCTCCTCGAAACGCTGTCGATTCTAGGGCCTGTTAACGCTATCGGAGGGCTCGCGTGACTCACCAAACAGCCGCCAGCAAGGCGCAAACCGCAGGCATAGCCGCTGCTATGGCGAGGATTTGCAGCGCCGCTGGCGACTGTTTGGTGAGATCACCCGCAGGGCCGGGCCGCCGCAGGCCACAGGGCGTTGTTGCTCACTCGTTGCGTGCTGAGAGCACGCGGCCTCGTTCGCGCCTAGCCCTGGGGCCTGCGGTGGCCCGGCGCGAGCCCTCCGATAGCGTTAACAGGCCCTAGTCTGCGCTGCGCTCGTCCACGGCCCACGCCGGCAGCCGCCAATCGGCCCACAAGGCCAGCGCGCGCGCACCGCTGGCGGCGACGATCGATGCGCCGAGCGCCAGTTCCTGCGACGCGCCCAGCGCGTGCGCCCCCACCAGCACCCAGCCACCGGCGAACGAGCAC
The DNA here is from genome assembly GCA_031413095.1 of Burkholderiales bacterium. GTDB lineage: Bacteria > Pseudomonadota > Gammaproteobacteria > Burkholderiales > Burkholderiaceae_C > CADEEN01. Next base: position 1,141 of record JANOEG010000236.1, read on the forward strand.
ACCGCGTACGGCCTGTGGTCGCGGAACGCGCTCTGGATCTCGTTGCAGACGATGTCGCGCAGCACGCCGCCGAAAACGGCGGTCACCATGCCCATCAGCACAGCGACGATCGACGGCATGCCGGCGTCGAGTGCGATCTGCGTGCCGCCTGCCGTGAACAGGCCCAGGCCGAGTGCATCGGGCCACTGCATCGCGCGGTCGGTCGGCTGCAGGTGGCGCGCGCGCATGAACAGCATGGCGCCAGCGCACAGCGCCAGCAGCACCCAGAGCCAGCCGGCGTGCTGCACCCAGAAGAACGGCCGCCGGTCGAGAAGAATGTCGCGCAGCGTGCCGCCGCCGAAGGCCGCCAGTCCGGCGACCACGCACACGCCCACCGCGTCGAGGCGCTTGCGCGCCGCTTCGATCAACCCAGACAAGGCGAAGGCGATGGTGGCGATCGCCTCGATCGCGACCAGGGCGTGGGACAGGTTCCAGGCAGCAGGGTTGGTCATTGGGGTGTGTTGACATTGTCGATGCGCAAGCCTTGAAGCGGCCGCGCTTGTCCCCACCTCGCGGGCACAGGTAGCATGCGCCACCCGGCTGTCGCCTGAACAGCGGTTCCCTGAACAACGAATGGAGGCCCATCGATGAATGTGACCCGACGTGCTCTGTCCTGGCTCGCCGCCCTCGGCGCAGCGTTTGCGCTCTCAGGCTGCGGCTACAACCAGTTCCAGACCCTCGACGAAACCGTCAAGGGCTCGTGGGCCGAGGTGCTGAACCAGTACCAGCGCCGCGCCGACCTGATTCCGAACATCGTCGCCACCGTCAAGGGCGAAGCGAACTTCGAGCAAGAGACGCTGACGAAAGTGGTCGAGGCGCGCGCCAAGGCGACGTCGATGCAGGTCACGCCGGAGACGATCAACAACCCGGAGGCGTTTGCCAAGTTCCAGGCGGCGCAGGGCGAGCTCTCCAGCGCGCTGTCGCGCCTGCTCGTCGTCACCGAGAACTACCCCAACCTGAAAGCGAATCAAGGCTTTCAGGATCTGCGGGTGCAACTGGAAGGCACCGAGAACCGCATCACCGTGGCTCGCAACAAGTACATCAAGACGGTGGCTGACTACAACGTGCTGGCGCGCCAATTCCCGACCAACCTGACGGCGATGATCTTCGGCTACGCCGTGAAGCCGAGCTTCACGGTGGCCAACGAGGCGCAGATCTCGACGCCGCCGGCGGTGAGCTTCGACAAACCCGCGTCCAAGTAAGCCCACACGATGCGCACCTTGCGGCAGCTCTGGCTGCTGCTGCTTCTCGCCGCCGCGGCGCTCGGCGCTGCGGCCCAGCCGCTGGTGGCGGTGCCGCCGCTGTCCGAGCGCGTCATCGACCTGACGGGCACGCTCACGGCCGTCGAGTCGCAGAACCTGATCGGCAAGCTCGCGGCGTTCGAGGCCGAGGCCGGGCCGCAGATCGTCGTGCTGATGGTGCCGACGACGCAACCCGAAGACATTGCGTCGTTTGCGCAGCGTGTCGGCGAGGCGTGGAAGATCGGCCGGCGTGACGTTGGCGACGGACTGCTCGTCGTCGTCGCCAAGAACGACCGCAAGCTGTGGATCGCGCCGGCCAAAGCGCTCGAAGGAGCAGTGCCGGATCTGGCGGCGCGCAAGATCGTCGCCGAGACGATCAGCCCGCGCTTCAAGACCGGCGACTTTGCCGGCGGCATCGATGCCGGTGTCGATCAACTGATCTCGCGCATCAAGGGCGAGAACCTGCCGGCGCCGACAGCACGCGATCGCCGTGGCGGGGCGTCTGACTTCGGCTTTGCGCCGCTCGAACTGCTGCTCTTCGCCTTTGTAGCGCTGCCGATCCTGGCGACGGTGCTGCGCAGCATCTTCGGCCGCGGCCTCGGCTCGCTGGCGGCCGGCGCCGCGGGCGGCGGCATCGCCTGGTTCGTCACGCAGAGCCTGATCTTTGCCGGCGTTGGCGGTGTCATCGGCTTCGTGCTGGCGCTGCTCGGCGGCTTGGGCTCGCGATTTGCGCGCACCAGCAGCCGCGACCATGGCGGCTGGGTCGGCGGCGGCGGCTGGACCGGCGGCATGGGCGGCGGTGGTGGCTTCGGCGGTGGCGGCGGCGGCTTCAGCTCGGGCGGCGGCGGCGACTTTGGCGGCGGCGGTGCCGGAGGAGACTGGTGATGGGCCGCCTGATGCGCATCTTCAAGCATCGCTCGTACGACGAAGCCGACGTGCGCCGTGTGCTCAGCGACGCCGCGTTGAAGCGGCTCGAAGATCGTGTGCACGACAGCGAAAAGCTGCACAGCGGCGAAATCCGTTTGTGCATCGAGGCGGGGCTGCCGACGTCGTACCTGTGGAAGCGCCTGTCGGTGCGCGACCGGGCGCTGGCCATGTTCGGCAAGCTGCGCGTCTGGGACACAGAGCACAACAACGGCGTGCTGATCTACCTGCTCTTCGCAGAACACGCCATCGAGATCGTCGCCGACCGCGGCCTCAAGGGGCGCGTGCCCGATCCCGAATGGCAAGCGATCATCGAGCGCATGCGCGAGCCGCTGCGCGCGGGCAAGTTTGAAGAGGGGCTGGGTCTGGCGATCGACGCCGTCGAAGCGTTGCTCGAGAAGCATTTCCCGGCCGGGGCAAGCGCTGCCAACCCGAACGAGCTGACGAACAAGCCCTGGATCGGTTGATGTCCTGATCTGTCCGCAATGCGTCCCGCGCGGGCGCTGACGCAGACACCGGCCGACGGCACCATGACGCTCCACCCGCACCGGAGCCCGACATGCCTCACCACACCGCCCTGCTGCTGATCGACGTTCAGCAATCCTTCGTTCACCGGCCATATTGGTCCGCGGCCGATGTGCCGGCCTTTCTCGACAAGACCAACGCGCTTGTCGCCGGCGCCATTGCGCGCGGCGTGCCCGTGGTGCGCATCCTGCACATCGGCGACGGCGACTTCAGCCACGCCAGCGGCCACGTGCGCCCGCTCGACGGCCTGATGCCGTTCGAGGCCGCCGCCACCTTCGAGAAGCGCCGCCACAGCGCCCTCGTTGGCACGGGGCTGCCTGTCTGGCTGCACGAGCAGGGCATCCGCCGGCTGATCGTGGCCGGTATCCGCACGGAGCAGTGCTGCGAAACGACCACGCGCCATGCCAGCGACGAAGGCTGGGCGGTGGACTACGTGACCGAAGCGACGCTGACCTTCGACATGACGACGCCCCGCGGTGAGCGTTTGACGGCCGCGCAAATCTGCGAGCGCACCGCCACCGTGCTCGCCGGCCGCTTTGCGACACTGTGCAGCGTGGAAGAAGCCTTGCAACGCGCAACCGCCCTGTGATCGATGTCCTGTTCGTGATCCTGCCCGAGACGCTGCTGCTCGACCTGGCCGGGCCGGCGGAAGCGTTTCGCATCGCCAACCAGGGCCTGCGCCAGCGTGGCCGCGCGCCGGCGTTCCGGCTGCGCTATGTCGGGCCGCAGCCGCAATGCACCACGTCGATCGGCGCCGCGCTCGCTGCCGTCGAGCCGTTGCCGGCGGCGTTGAATGGTCCGACATGGGTCCTGCTGCTCGGCCAGCCGAGCGGGGCCGAGAGCGCCCTGGCCGCACCGCTGCCGCGCGCGTGGACGCGAACCCGGCGCTGGTTGACGCAGGTCGTGCAGCCGCGCTTGCACGAAGACGCACGCCTCGTCACCGTCTGCGCCGGCGCGTTGCTCGCCGCCGATGCCGGCTTGCTCGCCGGGCGCCGCTGCACCACACACCACGAGATGCTGGCCGACTTGCAACGCATCGCACCGAGCGCGCTGGTGCTGGGCAACCGCGTCTTCGTTGAAGACGGGCCGATCGTGTCGAGCGCCGGCATCACCGCCGGCATCGACATGGCGCTGCACCTTGTCGCGCAGACCTGCGGCGACGCCGTGGCTGCCGCGGTGGCGCAGACGATGGTGATTTACCTGCGCCGCGGCAGCGACGACCCGCAGCTCTCGCCGGTGCTGTGCGGCCGCAACCACCTGCACGCTGCCGTGCACCGCGTGCAGAACGCCGTCAGCGACGACCCGGCGCGCGCCTGGCCGCTCGATGCGATGGCCGCTGTGGCCCACGTGACGCCGCGCCACCTGACACGGCTGTTCGCCACGCATGTCGGCCGCACGCCGCGCCAGTATGTCGAGGGCATCCGCATCGAGCAGGCCAGCCGCGCGATAGAACACGGCGCAGCACCGAAACAGGCGCTCAGCGCGGCCGGCTTCGCTGGTGATCGGCAATGGCGGCGGGCGCGGCAACGCGCCGCTGCGGGCTGAAGCGGCCCTTCGACAAGCTCAGGGCGAACGGGTATCTTCAGGTCATGACCTCAACCCTGCCGACATGGACCGGCCCGCAGACCCACCAGATCCCGTTCTGGGCCTACACCGACCCGGCCGTGTACCAGCGCGAACTGGAGCGCCTGTTCTACCGCGGCCACTGGTGTTATGTCGCACTCGAAGCCGAGCTGCCGAAGGCGGGCGACTTCATCCGCACGGTGATCGGCGAGCGCTCGGTGATCGTCGTCCGCGATGCGGATGGCGATACGATCCACGTTGTCGAGAACGTCTGCGCCCATCGCGGCATGCGCTTTTGCCGCGAGCGCCACGGCAACCGCAAAGACTTCGTCTGCCCCTACCACCAGTGGAGCTACAGCCTGGGCGGCGATCTGCAAGGCGTGCCGTTGAAGCGCGGCGTGCGCCAGGATGGACAGTGGCAAGGCGGCATGCCGGCGGACTTCAAGAACAGCGAGCACGGTCTGACGAAGCTGCGCGTGGCGCGTCGTGGCGGCGTGGTCTTCGCGACCTTCGATGCCGAGGTCGAGCCGTTCGAGGATTTCCTCGGCCCCGAGATGCTGCGCTGGTACGACCGCCTGTTCAGCGGCCGCAAGCTGACGCTGCTCGGCCGCAGCCGCCAGCGCATCCCCGGCAACTGGAAGCTGATGCAGGAGAACATCAAGGACCCGTACCACCCGGGCCTGCTGCACACCTGGTTCGTCACCTTCGGCCTCTGGCGCGCCGACAACAAGTCGCAGTTGCGCATGGACGCCAAGCACCGCCACGCCGCGATGATCTCCGAGCGCGGCGCGGCCAAGAGCGCCAACGCCGAAGTCACCTCCGGCGTGACCAGCTTCAAGGAGGCGATGCAGTTGAACGACGACCGCTTTCTCGACGTGGTGCCGGAAGCCTGGTGGGGCGGCCCGAGCGCGGTGATGATGACGATCTTCCCGAGCGTGATCTTCCAGCAGCAGGTCAACAGCGTGTCCACGCGCCACATCCAGCCGCACGGTCCCGGCGAGTTCGATTTCGTGTGGACGCATTTCGGCTTCGAGGACGACACGCCGGAGATGACGCAACGCCGCTTGCGCCAGGCCAACCTTTTCGGCCCCGCCGGTTTTGTCTCGGCCGACGACGGCGAGGTGATCGAGTTCAGCCAGAACAACTTCGACGTCAATGAGGCGCGCTCGACGCTGGCCGAACTCGGCGGCCGCGAGGTCGGCGACACCGAGCACATGGTCACCGAGACGCTGATCCGCGGCATGTATTCGTACTGGCGCAGCGTGATGGACCTATGAGCCCGGAGCGCTTCCAGCAACTGCTCGGGCTCTACGCCGACTACGCCGCCGTGCTCGACGCCGGCGACTGGGAACGCTGGCCCGGCTTCTTCACCGCCGACTGCCGCTACCGGGTGCAGCCGCGGGAGAACTTCGACCAGGGCCTGCCGCTGTGCACGATGGCATTCGAAAGCCAGGGCATGCTGCGCGACCGCGTCTACGGCATCTCGAACACGCTGTTCCACGAGCCTTACTACCAGCGCCATGTGATCGGCGTGCCGCGTGTGCTCGATGCCGGTGAGGCGTCGATGAAGGTCGAAGCCAACTACGCGGTGTTCCGCACCAAGCCGAGCGAGCCGAGCACGGTGTTCAACGTCGGGCGTTATCTCGACACCATCGTCGTCACGGCCGAAGGCCTGCGCTTTGCGGACAAGCTCGTGGTGTTCGACAGCGAGCTGATCGCCAACTCGCTGATCTATCCGCTATGACGTGGACCGACGTTGCCGCGCAGGACGACCTCTTCGAAGGCGCGTCGATCGCTGTCACACCCGCCGGCCATGACATCGCGCTGCATTGCATCGATGGCGTGCCGTTCGCCACCGACAACGTCTGCACGCACGGCGCCGGCCGGCTGTGCGAAGGTTTCCTCGAAGGCCACGAGATCGAGTGCCCGCTGCACCAGGGCCGCTTCGATGTGCGCAGCGGGCAGCCGATGTGCGAGCCGGTGACGCAGCCGATCCGCGTCTATGCGACGAAGATCGAGGAGGGGCGCGTCTGGATCGAGCTGACCGACGCGCCCGCGTGATCGCTACGCCAATGCCGCACTCAACTGGTCCAGCGCCGCCTGCTCGTCCTTGCTGACCAGCGTGCCCCCGATGCCCAGGAAGCCGCCTTCC
>JANOEG010000237.1:0-3518 GCA_031413095.1 Burkholderiales bacterium
GCCAGCGGGTAGGCCGTGGGCGCGTTCCAGTAGCGGTCAAATGAGGCCTGCATGGCCGGTACCAGAGCGCCGGCAGCGAGTACGTCGATGTCGATGAAGTTGTCGGCCTCCAGCTTCAAGTAGTAGATGTCGGCGACATTGCGCCCGCCAAAGAGCGCCCACGCACCATCGGCAACGAACAACTTGTTGTGCATGCGGTGATTGGTACGTCCCCAGTCCCAGGGCGCTGCTGCGAAGCGGCCCAGCAAGCCGCTACCGCGCGCGCGGGTGAAAGGGTTGAGCAGCCGCACCTGCACACCTTCGTGCGCGGCAAACCCTCGCCACAATGCATCGGCGCCGCCGGTGTACAGGTCGTCGATCAACACACGAACCCGCACCCCGCGCACCGCTGCGTCACGCAGCGCCCGCAGCAAAGCTCGACCAGTGCTGTCGTCCGAGAAATGGTAGTACTGCAGGTCCAGGCTTTGCTGCGCGCGATGCACCAATTGCAAACGTGCATCCAATGCATGGGTCCCCAGAGGAAGCAGGCGGAAGCCGCTGAGGCCGTGCGCACTGCCATCGGGCATCCGAGGCGCAGGGTCAGGGAACTCTGAGCTTGCAGGGGGAGCGGGAGGAAGAGCAGGTGCTGCCAGTGCGTCAATGGAAGCGAGTGCGAGTCGGCCCAAAGGCGTCTGAGGTGACAACGCCAGCGCTTTGCTGGGGGCAGGCAGCGGATCGAGCTTGGGCAAACTCGTGCACCCCGCCAGAGCGAACAAGACGGCCAGTAACGGACCCAGCAAGGCAACGCTGGCGTGGCAGCGTCGCGTCCTGACGATGAATTCAGGCTTGAACATGTCTCTTAGGTGCTTCGTGCCGCCGGACTGTCAGTCAGTCGCGCGGGGGGCTTGCCGTATTACGAGACTTAGACCGTGAAGTCGGAGAACGTGCGGCGCGCGCGTCTTGATTCATTCGCGGTACACGCAGACGTCGACATATGTCCAGTCATCGCCGATGGCAGCGAGTTGCGCTGAGCTCCGCCATCGTTCCTGCCGCTCGTGCGCGTCTACGAGTCTCAGGTCACATGCGTGTCTGCAACAGCGCAACATTCGCGCCGCATTCCACTTGAGAATCATCCAGTGCCCCGTGCCGGCACTGGTCAACTTTGGTGCAGAACCGACTCACCCGTACTGGCGCGTGCGCTAGCAGTGACCGCACTGCTCACAACAATGCAGCTCCTTAGCCCGCCTGACGCATGTGCCAGCTGGGTGCTGTTCGAGCCAGTCGGGCGGCCGTAGCCGCCGTTCGCCTTCGACGACGCACCGGCTTTGCGTCGTTCAGCTGCCGATCTCGCCGCCATCATCCTTGGTGATCACCAAGCAAGATGATCGCGGCCGGCCCGCAGGCAACGGCGTCACACTGTTGGACTCGACACTGAACTGTGACTGCGGCCAGTTGGAAAATTGCGTCGGATTGGCCGGGCTCAGCGATCCCGTCGGCGCCTCGCCGGGATGCTGGATACCGACGAACATCGTCTTCTCGTCGGGTGTCACGAACACGCCGGTGATCTCGCATTGCACGGGGCCGGTGAGGAAGCGGCGCGTCTCTTTGGTGTCGGGGTCGGCGCACAGCATCTGGTTGTTGCCGAAGCCGGCGTAGGCGCCCGTGTTCTGCGTGCTGCCCGAGACATCGGTCTGGATCCACAGCCGCCCGCTCGGCGCCACGTAGATGCCGTCAGGCGAGCCGTACTTGTCGCCGACGACGGTCGAGCCATGCGCAGTCACTGTTGGATCGCCGGCCAACGCGAAGATGTCCCATTTGAATGTCGGCTCAGTCCAGTCCTTGTAGTAGCTCCAGCGAACGATGTGCCCGTACACGTTGGCCGCACGCGGGTTGGCCGCGTCCACTGGTGGGCGCGCCGAGGAGGCGGAGGTGCTGCCGTCGGCCAGGTTGACCGATGGCGGTGTGGTGCCGCGACGGCTGTTGTTGGTGAGCGTGGCAATGGCAGTCAGGCGATCGGGGAAGGTGTCGATCCACTCCGGCCGGTCCATCATCGTGGCGCCCACCGCGTCGGCGGCCGCGCGCGTGTTGATCAGGATGTCTGCGAGCGTGCGGCCGGCGAGCAAGGGATTGGCCGGCGTCAGCGGCAGCCATTCGCCCTGGCCATCGGCGTTGAACTTGGCGACGTAGAGGATGCCGTCATCCAGCGGATGCACACCCTGGCGGAACGAGCGCCGCCACGGCAGGCGCGACACATAGCGGTAGATGTACTCGTTCTGCTCGTCGTCGCCCGAGTACACGACCACGCGGCCGTCGCGCGCCTCTTGCACCCAGGCGCCCTCGTGCTTGAAGCGGCCGAGCGCGGTGCGCTTGACGGGCTTGGAGTTTGGTTTGAAGGGGTCAATCTCGGTGACCCAGCCAAAGCGATGCGCTTCGTTGGGCTCGACATCGGCGTTGAAGCGGCTGTCGGTGGTGTGCCACAGGTAGCCGAAACCCGCCGCCGTGATGCCGTAGCGCTTCTCGATCGCCGTTTGCGTGCCGGTCTTGCGGAAGTAGCCGTTGAAGTTTTCCTCACAGGCCAGGTAGGTGCCCCAGGGCGTGTAGCCCATCGCGCAATTGTTGATCGTGCCCAGTGCGACGCGCCCTGTCGGGTCGGCGCTGGTCATGAGGCGCGGATCGCCTGCGGCGGGGCCGCCGATGGCGATCGGCGTGTAGCCGGTGATGCGACGCGCGTACTTCGACGGCCGCACCACGGTCCACTCACCGCGGCCGCGCTCGAAGTAGCCGTGGCGGAGCTTCTTCTTGTCGTCATCTTCGTCGTCGTCAGCGTCACGGCCATCGCGACGAACCCGCTTCACTTCGATGATCGACACGCCATGCGCCGCCAGCGACTTGCGCGTCTTGTCGGCCGTCCAGTTGGCGATGCCGTCAGGGAACAGCAGCACGTCATCGGTGTATTCGTTGTTCTGCACCAGAAGACCGTGGCGCGAGCCGTGGATCGGGAAATAGACCATGCCGTCGTTGTGCATGCCCCATTGCTGCTCCTGCTCTTGCCAGGTGTTGCTGGCATCGGGCTTGAACGCCGGCCCATCGGACACCGGGTCGCCCCAGGCAATCAGAACCTTGGCGGTGTAGCCGGCAGGCACCAACGCCGCATCGGCCGAAGACACGGCAACGCCAGCGAAGCCAAGCAGCGGCTCGTGGCGTTTGTGCGCGTGCGCCGGCACGCTGCCCAGGAGGCCACCAATGGCACCAACAGAACCGGCCGCCGACAGGGCCAGGCCACCGCCGAGCAAGCCGCGGCGCGAAAGATGCGCCTGCACGATGTCGTTGAAGTGGGGGTTGCCGGATTCATTGCTGACGATGTCGTCGTCGACCTGGGACATGCTGGGTGCCTCCGTAAAGCGTGGGGATCGGCAAAGCGCCGGTGAGAGCTGACTGCGCCGACAAGCAACGCTGCATAGCAGGGTAGAAAGGCGACGTGACAGCACGATGAAGCTGGCGGCAGCTCAGAAGGTCATGCGCGGCGCGAACCGCCGCTA
>JANOEG010000238.1:0-1536 GCA_031413095.1 Burkholderiales bacterium
GACGTAGGCCTGCAGCTTCGGGTTGGCCAGCGGCCCGCCGAACTCCTTGAGCACCGCCTCGTGCGCCTTCTTGCCTTCGGCGACTTCGGTCGCCTCGTCCATCACGCTGCGCTCGGTCTTGCCGCTGACGGGGTTGACGACGTTGGTGCCGCAAGCGGCCGTCAACAGCGCCGCGGCGAGAAGAACACTCAGTGCCCGCATGGACAAAGACTCCGTTGACATGAGTGGCGGGACGGCCTCATCGCTCCGACAGTGCTAGCTGCGTGCCCAGACCGGCAAAGGCACCGGCGAAGCCGCGCTGCAGCCAGGCTTGAACGCGCGGCGACTCGATGACGGCCTTGCGGAAGGCATGCGCCAGCAGGCCATAGACGACGAAGACAGCGAAAGTGATGGCCATGAAAACACCGCTCAGACCAAGCAACTCCAGCAGCGGCGAACCCGAACCAGGCTTAACGAACTGCGGCAGAAAGGCCAGAAAGAAGATGGTGAGCTTCGGGTTCAAGATGTTCAGAAGGAAAGCCTTGACCACCAGTCCGAGCGCGCCGACGCTCTCTTGCCGGTCAGCAACGGCGAAGGCAGATCGGTCTCGCCAGGTGGCGACGGCCAGGTAGAGCAGGTAGGCCACACCGGCGTACTTGAGCACCTGGAAGGCGACAGCACTCGTGTGCAACAGGGCGGCCAGCCCGAGCACGGTCGCCAGCAGATGCGGGACGATGCCGAGGGTGCAACCCAGGGAGGCGAAGAAGCTCGCCCTTCGCCCTTGCGTCAAGCCCGTGGAGACAGTGAAGACGACACCGGTGCCCGGGATGAGCACGACGATGAGCGACGTGATGAGGAACTCGGCAGTGAACATGGCAGGAAATCTCCTCGTGATGCCTCGATCAGCGCACGGTCAACCGCGCGCCACCGTGATGAGCCGCGATATGCCCGATTTCGGCAACCGCGTCGAAGCCGTGGCGGCGGAAGATTGCCATGACTTCATGCACCGAGGTCGCGTTGCAAGTGACGAGCAGGCCGCCGCTGGTTTGCGGGTCGGTCAGCAGCGCCTGGTCTTCCTTCGCAAAGTTCGCCGGCAACGCCACCTGCTCGCTGTAGCCGGCCCAGTTGCGGCTCGACGCGCCGGTGATGAAACCCTGCGTGCACAGTTCGCGCACGCCACCGATCAGCGGCACACGGGCCCAGTCGATCACCACATGCGCGTTCGCGCCTTTGGCAATCTCGAGCGCATGGCCGGCGAGGCCGAAGCCGGTGACGTCGGTCATCGCATGCACGCCATCCAACGCCGCAAGGTCGGGGCCCGGCGTGTTGAGCTTGGTGGCGTACGAGATCATCAGCGCATAGTCGTCGGCCGACAGCTTCTCCTTCTTCAACGCCGCCGACAGCACGCCAACGCCAAGCGGCTTGCCGAGGATCAATCGGTCGCCGACCCGCGCATCGGAGTTGCGCTTGATGCGCTTCGGGTGTACCAGGCCGAGTGCAACCAGGCCGTAGATGGCTTCGACCGAATCGATCGTGTGGCCGCCGGCAATCGGGATG
>JANOEG010000239.1:0-5299 GCA_031413095.1 Burkholderiales bacterium
TCTGTGAGGTGACTGACGACGACTTCCTCTTCTTTTGCATCTAGTGCATGCCCCGTGAGTTTGATCTGGAAATGTTCCTGATGGACGGCCGCACGACGAGCACCACGTTCCAGGTGCTGGCCAAGCAGATCGACGACTTCCTGCGCGCGCAGATGCCGGTGTGGAAGGCCAAGTACCCGGGCGTCGAAAACAGGAAGGTTGCGGTGATGGGCTGCATCGTCAACGGGCCCGGCGAGAGCAAACATGCCGACATCGGCATCAGCCTGCCGGGCACCGGCGAAGCGCCCGCCGCCCCGGTGTTCATCGACGGCCAGAAGGCGATGACATTGCGCGGCGAGGGCATCGCCACCGAGTTCCACCAGATCGTCGAGAACTACATCGAGAAGCGCTTCGGTCAAACCGTCGCCGCTTCGCATTGAACGCGCGCCAGCAGGCGCGCACCCAATACGCATGGCCGAGAAGATCACCGCCGTCAAAGGCATGAATGACCTGCTGCCAGACGAAGCAGCGAAGTGGGAGTGGGTCGAAGACAAGGCGCGCAGCCTGCTCGCGCGCTGGGGCTACCGCAACCTGCGCACGCCGATCGTCGAGCCGACGGCGCTGTTCGTGCGCGGCCTGGGCGAAGTCACCGACATCGTCGAGAAGGAGATGTTCTCCTGGCAAGACGCGATGAACGGCGACCGGCTGACGCTGCGGCCGGAGGCTACGGCCGGCATCGTGCGCGCTATGGTCGAGCACAACGCGCTCTACAACGGCCCGCTGCGTATCTGGCAGATGGGGCCGATGTTCCGCCACGAACGGCCGCAGAAGGGTCGCTCGCGTCAGTTCCACCAGCTCGACGTCGAAGCGCTCGGCCACGCCGGGCCGGACGTCGATGCTGAAATCATCCTCATGCTGCGCGCTTTCTGGCGCGAGCTGGGTCTGGTCGAAGACCTGCACATCGGGCTCGAACTCAACAGCCTGGGCCAGCCCGACGAGCGCAAGGCGCACCGAGCGGCCTTGATTGCGCACTTCGAGAAGCATGCCGACCAACTCGATGATGATGCCAAGCGCCGCCTGCACACCAACCCGCTGCGCATCCTCGACACCAAGAACCCGGCGATGGCCGGTATCGTCGCCTCCGCGCCGACGCTGATGAACTTCCTCGGCGAGGCGTCGCTGGCGCACTTCAACGCCGTTCGCGCGGTGCTCGATGCGGCCGGCTTGGCCTACTGCATCAACCCGCGCCTGGTGCGCGGCATGGACTACTACAACCTGACGGTGTTCGAGTGGACGAGCGATCTGCTCGGTGCGCAGAGCACGGTCTGCGGCGGCGGCCGTTATGACCAGCTGATCGAGACGCTCGGCGGCAAACCGGCGCCGGGCATCGGCTTTGGTCTGGGCATGGAGCGGTTGATGCTGATGCTCGAGGCCGCGGGCATCGCGCCGCCGCCGTCGGCGCCCGACGCCTATGCGCTGATTCCGGATGCGCAGGCCTTCCCGAAAGCCATGCCGGTGCTCGATGCCTTGCGCTCTGCAGGTGTTGCCGTGCTGATGCATGCTGGTGGTGGCTCGATGAAGTCGCAGTTCAAACGCGCCGATGCCAGCGGCGCTGCCTTTGCGCTGATCTTCGGCGCTGATGAACTCGCAGCCGGGCAAGTGGCCATCAAGCCGCTGCGCCGCGGTGAAGGCGCCGCGCAGTTCACCCGCGCGCTCGCCGACGCTGCGTCCTGGGCGCAAGAGTTGCGCACCTCATAATTCGACTCCCGCTTACGCAAAGACCCCATGGCATCCCCACTCGACCTGCAAGAGCAGGAACAACTCGATCAGATCAAATCGTTCTGGAACCAGTACGGCAACCTGATCACCTGGACTGTGACGCTCGCGCTGGCCGGCTTTGCCGGCTGGAACGTCTGGCAGTGGTGGCAGCGCGAGCAGGGCGTGAAGGCCGGCGCGTTGTACGACGAGCTCGACCGCATGGCGGCCAGTGGCGATGTGGAGAAAACAGGGCGCGCATTCAGTGACCTGAAAGAACGTTTCCCGCGCACGCTGCAAACGCAGCAAGGCGCGCTGCTGGCGGCCAAGGTGCAGGCCGAGAAGGGCCAGGCCGACGCGGCGTTGGGAACGCTGGGCTGGGTCGCCGAAAACGCCGGTGAAGACGAGTTGCGCAGCATCGCGCGCTTGCGCGCCGCCGGCCTGCTGCTCGATCAGAAGAAGTTCGACGACGCCTTGAAGCAGCTCGATGCCGCGCAGCAAGGCAAGCTGCGTGAGTTCGACGCGCTGATCGCCGACCGCCGTGGCGACATCTTCGCCGCGCAGGGCAAGCGCGCCGAGGCGGTCACGGCCTATCAGGCGGCGTACAAGGCGATGGATGCGAAGACGGAGTACCGCACGCTACTCGAAGCCAAGCTGACTTCGCTTGGTGCTGCGCCGGCGCCGGAGACAGCGGCCGTCAAGCCCGGTGGGGTCGCCAAGTGAGTCGGTTGCGCATCGCGGCCTGGTCGCTTGGTCTGTGCGCGGCACTGGCCGGATGCTCGAGCGACAAGCCCAAACCGACGCCGCTGGAGTCGATCACGCCAGCGATTGCTGGACGCTCGGTGTGGGACGCGCGCGTCGATGCCACGCCATTCGTGCTGATGCCCTCGGTCAAGGACGACGCCTTCATCGTTGCCGGAGGTGACGGCACGATCGTCGCCCTGGCCAAGGACAACGGCAAGGAACTGTGGCGCGGCAACGCCGGTGCGCGCCTGTCGGCCGGCGTCGGCAGCGACGGCCGCTACGCCGCCGTGGTCACGCGCGACAACGAACTGGTGGTCCTCGACAAAGGCAACGTCAAGTGGCGCACGCGCCTGGGCTCGCTTGTCGCTACCGCCCCGCTGGTGGCCGGCGAGCGTGTGTTCGTGATGGGCGTCGACCGCGCCGTGCAGGCCTATGACGTGCAGGACGGCCGCTACCTGTGGGACTTGCGGCGCGCGGGGGAACCGCTGACGCTGTCGCAACCCGGCGTCGTCAGCGCCTTCAAGGACACGTTGCTGGTGGGCCAGGGCCAACGCTTGGCCGGCGTCGATCCGTTGAAAGGGACCGTGCGCTGGGAAGTGGCAATCGCGAATCCGCGCGGAACCAACGAGGTCGAGCGCGTGGCCGACCTCGTCGGCCCTGCGGCGCGCGCCGGTGACGTGGTCTGCGCACGCGCCTTCCAGTCGGCGGTGGGCTGCGCCAACGCGCAGAGCGGCACCTTGCTCTGGACCAAAAATATCGGCGGTGCGCAAGCGATCGGTGCTGACGCGGAACTCGTGGCCAGCGCCGATGGCAGCGGCCGCATCACCGCCTGGCGTGCCAACAACGGCGATCTCGCCTGGACGGCCGAGCAATTGCTGCATCGCGATCTGTCCGGGCTGCTCGTGGTCGGCCGCACGGTGATTGTTGGCGACTTCGAAGGCCAGGTGCATTTCCTCGACCGCACGAATGGCAAGACGCTGCTGCGTTTGCCGACGGATGGCTCGCAGGTCATCGGCGCGCCGGTAGTTCTCGGCAACACCGTCTTGGTGACGACGAAAAAGGGCGGACTGTTCGCGTTCCGCCCCGAATAGGTAGTCCATTCATGAAGCCGGTCATTGCCCTGGTTGGCCGGCCCAACGTCGGCAAGTCGACGCTGTTCAATCGGCTGACAAAGAGCCGAGACGCGATCGTCGCCGACTTTGCCGGCCTGACGCGCGACCGCCACTATGGCGACGGCAATCTCGGTGCACGCGAGTTCATCGTCATCGACACGGGGGGCTTCGAGCCCGAGAAACCGAGCGGCGTCGTTGCCGAGATGGCCAAGCAGACCAAGCAGGCCGTGGCCGAAGCCGACGCCGTGGTCTTCGTCGTCGATGTGCGCTCGGGTGTGTCGGGTCAGGACCATGACATTGCGCGCTACCTGCGCGGCGCCAACAAGCGTGTCTTCCTTGCCGTCAACAAGGCCGAGGGCATGAGCGAGTCGCCGTTGCTCGCGGAGTTTCACGAACTCGGCATTGGCGATCCGCTGGCAGTTTCAGCCGCGCACGGGCAGGGCATCCGCAGCCTGATGGAAGTGGTGCTCGATGCCCTTGACATCGCCGAGCCCGAAGAAGAGATCTTCGGCGATGGGCCCGACAAGCCGATCCGCTTGGCCGTGGCCGGGCGGCCCAACGTCGGCAAGAGCACGCTGATCAACACCTGGCTCGGCGAAGAACGGCTGGTCGCCTTCGATCTGCCGGGCACGACGCGCGACGCCATCCACGTGCCCTTCGAACGCAACGGCCAACTTTTCGACCTGATCGACACCGCCGGCCTGCGCCGCAAGGGCAAGGTTTTCGAAGCGATCGAGAAGTTCTCGGTGGTGAAGACCTTGCAGGCCATCTCCGACGCCAACGTTTGCGTGCTGCTGCTCGACGCCACGCAAGGCGTGGCCGACCAGGACGCACACATCGCCGGCTACATTGTCGATGCCGGCCGCGCCGTCGTCGTCGCCGTCAACAAGTGGGACGCGATCGACAGTTACCAGCGCCAGACCGTCGAGCGTCAGATCGCGCAGCGCCTGCCTTTCCTTCGCTATGCCGAAGTGCTGCCCATTTCTGCGATCAAGCGCCAAGGCCTGGCTCCGCTTTGGAAGGCGATCGCCTCGGCGCACGCCTCAGCCCTGGTCAAGATGAGCACGCCGGTGCTGACCCGGCTGGTCCAGGACGCGGTGCAGCACCAGCAGCCCCAGCGGGCTGGCCATTTCCGGCCCAAGTTGCGTTATGCGCACCAGGGTGGGCAGAACCCGCCGATCGTGGTCGTGCACGGCAACTCGCTGGAGCATGTCACCGACAGCTACAAGCGCTTCCTCGAAGGCCGCATCCGCGATCATTTCAAGCTCGTCGGCACGCCATTGCGCGTGGAGATGAAGAGCTCACGGAACCCTTTCGACGACAAGGGTTCATAAGGGAGTCATCCACGGCCTTAGCGCTGTGATAACGTCCCAACCGTCATCCAACACGGAGTCAATATCGTGAGCAACAAAGGGCAACTCCTACAAGATCCCTTCCTGAACCTGCTGCGCAAGGAGCACGTGCCGGTTTCGATCTACCTGGTCAATGGCATCAAGTTGCAGGGCCAGATCGAATCCTTCGACCAGTACGTCGTCTTGCTGCGCAACACCGTGACGCAGATGGTCTACAAACACGCCATCTCCACGGTCGTACCGGGCCGTGCGGTCAACTTCCACGCCAGCGAGCCGGGCGACGCGCCGGCTGCGGGCGGCGGCAATAGCAATTGAGCGCGCGGGCCTGCACAGTGCAGGCCCAAAGCCCGTCGAACC
>JANOEG010000240.1:0-2211 GCA_031413095.1 Burkholderiales bacterium
TGCGCTTCGACAACAACGGCGACATCGACCGCGAGAGCTTCCTGGTCGAGGTCAAGGGTGGCAAACAAGTCGTCGTCTCCACGCTGCCGCCGCTGCAGCTCATCAAGTGAGAGCCGGCGACCGCACGTGAAGCTCGACGACTACTCCGGCGCCACGCGCGTCATCTTCATCGTCGGCGATCCGATCGCCCAGGCGAAGTCTCCGTACGGCGTGACGGAGGCGATGCGCGCGCATGGCGCCGAGGTGATCGTCGTGCCGGCGCATGTCAAGCCGGCCGACATCGACGACTTCTTTGCGCTCACCGTGCGCATGCCCAACGTGGACGGCATCATCGTCACGGTGCCGCACAAGTTCGACGCGGCGCGACTGTCGCCGCACGTCACGGCGCGGGCGCGCTCGATCGGCGCGGCGAACATCGTGCGCCGCGCCGCGGACGGCACCTGGGAAGCCGACATGTGCGACGGCGAAGGCTATGTGGCCGGGCTGCGCAAGGCCGGCTGCGAGCCGCGCGGCAAGCGCGCCTTGCTGGTGGGTGCCGGCGGCGCCGGCAGCGCGATCGCGCATGCGCTGATCGATGCCGGTGTGGCCGCGCTCGCACTGCACGAAGCCGATGTGGCGCGCCGCGACGCGCTGGCGGCCAAGCTGCGCGCCTACGGGCCGCTGGTGCCGACGGTTGGCTCCACCGACCCGACCGGCTTCGACCTCGTCATCAATGCCACGCCAATGGGCATGAAGCCCGGTGACCCGTTGCCGGTGCAGGTCGACAAGCTCGTCGCTGCGACCTTCGTCGGCGACGTGGTCACGATGCCGCCGGTGCCGCCGCTGATCGAGGCAGCGCGCGCGCGCGGCTGCCCGACGATGACGGGCGCCGGCATGTTCGAGGCGGTGCGCGATCGCATCGTCGACTTCTACCGTGAAAGGGCCTGAAGGCCGTGATCCATGAACTGACGACGCTGGAGATCAAGGTCTTCAGCAATGCCAAGGTCTATGCAGCGCTGCAGGAGCGGCTGCCCTCGGCCGGTGGCACGCTCATTGGCGCGTTCAACGCCGACATCGGCGACCTGTCGCGCGTGCTGCTGCTGCGCGAGTTCACCGATGCCAACGCCGCCGCGGCAGCCAAGCAGCAACTGCTGCTCGATACCGACCCGCTCGGTTGCGCCGAGTGGCTGGTGTCACTGAAGTCGAACAGCTTTGCCCTCTTCCCCTTCCTGTCGGCGCCGAAGCCGGCCGCGCTCGGCAGGTGGTACGAGCTGCGCACCTACTCGCTGCGCCAGGGCAAGCTGGCCGAAACCATCGAGGCCTGGAAAGACGCCCTGCCCGCGCGCCACGCGATGAGCCCGTGCGTGGGGGCATTCACCGCGCTCGACGGCGAGCAACCGCGCTTTCTCAACATCTGGGCTTACCAGAGCGTCGACGAGCGCGCCGCGATCCGCGCCGATGCAGTGGCCAAGGGGGTGTGGCCGCCGAAGGGCGGGCCGGCGAACCTGACGAAGATGCAGTCGGACCTCTGCGTGCCGCTGTCGTTCTCGCCGCTGAAGTGAGCCGCCTGTCCATCGCATTGATCGGCGCCGGCGGCATCGGCCGCCCGCATGCCGAGCGCATGCTGCGCCACTCCGACGTATCGCTGGCCGGCATTGCCGATCCGACGCTGGCTGGCCGCGCCTATGCCGAGTCGATCGGCGCGCCGTGGTTCGCCACGCATGCCGAATTGCTCGACAAGACCCGGCCCGGCGCAGCCCTGGTGGCCACACCGAACGCCTCGCATGCGTCGATCGGCCTCGATTGCATCGCGCGTCGCATTCCGGTGCTGATGGAAAAGCCGATCACCGACACGCTGGCCGATGGCGAGCGCCTGTGCGCGGGCGCCGAGGCCGCGAACGTGCCGCTGCTCGTCGGCCACCAGCGCCGCCACAGCGTGCGCGTGCGCACCGCCAAGGCGTGGATGGCACAGGGCCGCATCGGCCGCCCGGTAGCCGCACACGCGATGGCCACCTGGCTCAAGCCCGACGACTACTACGACATGGCGTGGCGCCGCGAGGCCGGCGGCGGCCCGGTGCTGATCAACCTGATCCACGACATCGACGTCCTGCGCCACCTGCTCGGCGAAGTGGCTTCCGTGCAGGCAGTGACCTCGAACGCGGTGCGCGGCTTCGCGGTCGAAGACACGGCCGCGGTGCTGCTGCGCTTTGCCAACGGCGCGCTGGCCACGCT
>JANOEG010000241.1:0-1870 GCA_031413095.1 Burkholderiales bacterium
CTGCCAGCCGGTGAGCACCGTGGCCGGCACGTCGACATGCTTGTGCTTGAGGATCAGCGTGCCCACAGCCCAGCCCAGCCCGGCCAGCAGGCCGAGCGCGAAGCCCAGCGGCGCCTGCGCGTAGGCTTCGATGCTGCGCGCCATCAGCATCAGCACCGCCGCGGCACCGAGTGCGATCGCCAGCAGCATGCGCGCGCCGAGCCGCTGGCCGAGCACGGCCCAGGCGATCAACGCCGACCACAGCGGCATCGTGAAGCCGAGCATCGCCGATTGCCCCGACGGGATGAGGATCGCCGAGTACGTGCTGGCGATGTTCCAGATCACGAGATAGAAGAAGGTCGCCGCAGCGATGGTCGGCCAGTGCCGCCGCTCGATCACCAGCGACTGCCCGCGCAGCCGCGCCACGAGCAGCAACACGACGCCGGCGATGGCCACCGACACGGCGCGAAAGGTCCACACCGAGACCTCGCGCACGGCGAGCGGAAACAGCGGCCAGTTGGTGCCCCAGACCAGCGTGAGGATGACGAGCAGGACGAGGGCGCGGGGCGGGATGGTCTGATGCGGGTGCATCGGTCAGGAGGGTAGCAGCGATGCAGGGGCGGCGTTGGATACCCGTTGCGGGCCTTTGGCGATCGCTGCGGAGGCACCCCGTTGTTTGTGGCGATGCAGGTCGCGCCAAAACGCAGTGTCCGCGTCCTTGCGTGAGAACCCCGCTATGGCCACCACCTAGCACTCTGCCGGATGTCGTCCATGAGCGCCCGTGTCAACGTGGCACCTCCGATCTCTGCAAATCCTGGAGCGGCGCGTTCAACGGCCGCCAGCACTGTTGGTCGCGGTACAGCGGGATGCGAGGTCAGGAGGTCGAAAGCTCGCAGCTTCTCCGCCGGTTCCTTGCATGCCAAGACGATCTGCGCGGCCGCCGGAATACGATGGTCAGCCTTTTCGTTTGCACACGCCGATAGCGCCGCCTCCAGCAACTCTGTGCGCTCAAGAGAACTCTTCGCAAGCAGGGACAACCTTGCAAGCGATAAGCCGGCCTGTGGAAATGCCTTGGCGCAAGCCGTGAGCTTCGGCCAGACGTTTACCTGGTCCTCGGCGTTCAGCAGCTCAAAGCCATCGATGAGCGAGCTGATTCGGGGTGCGTCCGATTTCAGCGCAAGGAGCCAACTCCGGCGCAGCAGATCCCTTAGATCACTTGTCGGCAAGAACTTGATGGCTTCAATCGCGTGGGACAAGCGATCGTTCGGATTCTCTTGCTTTGAAATCTGATTGACTGCCTCATCGATAAGGTCATTCGCACCGAGTCGGATCACGACGGGGAGCAAGTTGACGAGCTCGTACACGCACTGATCCGGACTCATGCGACTCAACTCGCCGCGCACGATATCGAGTTCGGTGGCCGTCCAATACTCGGCGGCATGTTTGGCGGCCATGAACAATTCATACCGATGACGCTTGTGCGTTTGGGAAAGGATCCACTTCCAGCATTGCCGAAAGACGGCTTCGCGCTTGTGCTGCGGAAACCGCTCGATCTCCCTGAGCACGATGTTCACGCCAAAGCCGTTGTGCTGCACCACCCTTTGTATCGCGTGAAGACCTGAGTCAGCGAGTCCTGCGGCTGCCGGCGCGTGAGTCGAGAGCCGCAGCAATAGTTCTCCAATATGCAGCAAATAGTCGACCTTCTGAATCTCGGCCAGCAGCGCGACGATGTCCTGCTCCCTTTCTGCTTCAGGCACTGTTGCGGAAAGCGAGACTAGTGCCAGGCAGCGGGAGTAGTCATCTTCTATGCGGCGCGCATCCATGAGCGCTTGTCCTATGATCAATTGCCGAAGGGGTGGAAGCGCTATCCTGGCCAGCGCCACAAGAGCGT
>JANOEG010000242.1:0-5217 GCA_031413095.1 Burkholderiales bacterium
CCTGCCGGTGCAGCGCCACGGCAATGGGCTGCGGCATCAGCTGCTGAACCGCTTCGCGCGCCAGGTCATGCGCAAAGGCTTGGCCCTCCAGCAGGCAAGCCCCTTCGAGTTCGCGCCACGCGTCCCCGAGCGCGACCACCGGTAGCTCCATCAGGTCTGCAGCCATCTCGCTGCTGAAGTCCTCGCCGGCCACGGCCAGCACCTGCACCAGCCGGCGTGCCATCGGCGAGAGCTGGTCGAAGCGACGCGCCATCATCTCCATCAGCTGCGGCACCACCGGCAACGCGCCATCGGTCAGCGGCTGCGCTTGCGCCTCCACGCCGATCAGCGTCTGCAGCACGAAGTACGGGTTGCCGCCGCACAGCCGGCAGTACGCGTCGCACCACTGGCGGGCGGTTTCGCCTTGAACGCCCGCCGACTCGAGCAGGTGCGCCACGCCGTCCCGCGTCAACGGCTGCAGCTGCAGCACCTGCGTGCCGCCGCCGGGCGCATCGGCGGCGCGATCGCGCAGCAGCGCCGGCCACTCCGCCGCGCGCACCGCGAACAGCCAGTGGCCCGAGCCTTCGGCCGCCGCGTCGAGCAGCACTTCGAGCGAGGCCTCGTCCGCGTACTGCAGGTCGTCCAACACCACCCCGGGCAGCCCGCGCTGCCATGCGGCCGCCATCCATTCCTTCAGCGCTGCGTGCAGGCGCGGGCGGTGGGTTGGGCCGACCGGCACGGCGTCGACCCAGGGCGCGATGCGCGCCGCCTCTTCGCGCGCCCACACGGCGTCGGGCGCGCCGCAGCGGGCCTGCAGCGCCGCCAGCACGCGCGCGGCCACGCCGTACGGCACGCTCGCGTCGCCGGGGCGCGCGCCCACCAGCAGAGCCTGGCGGGCGACGGCGAAGTCGCCAATCAGCCGGCTCTTGCCCAGGCCCGGCTCGCCGCTGACGATCATGACCTGCCCGGCCTGCCACGCGGCCTCCAGGCGCTGCCACTCGGCGTCGCGCGCCACCAGCGAGGTCGGCCGCAGCATCTGCATCGGCACCGGTGGACGGCCCGGCGCTGGCGAGACCAGGGGCGACGCCGCGGCGATCGTCGAGGCCAGCGCGCGCAACGCGGCGCCGGGGCGGCGCTCGTCTTCACGCCACAGTGTTTCTTCGCAGCGCCGGAACACCTCCATCGCCGCACCGAGGTGGCCCTGCAGGTAGTGCAGCTGCATCAGGCGGTGGTAGTGCGTTTCGTCGTCGGGCCATTGCGCCACCAGGCGCTCCGCGTAGGGCAGCGCCTCGTCGCAGCGGCCGGCCGCAGCCGCACGGCCGGCCTGCTCGGCGAGCGCCTGCGCCAGGCGGTGAAGCCAGTGTGCGCGCTCGCCGTCGAGCCAGTTCTGCAACTCGCCGCTGGGTGCCAGCACGCCCTGCAGCAGCTCGCCTTGCGCCGCCTGCGCATCCGCAGCCAACCGCGTCGGCGCCTCGTGCACGTCGACACGGATGTCGGACGCGAGCGCGATCACGCCGTCGCCGGTGATTGCGGCATCGCCGGCGACGCGGCGGATCTGGAAGATGTGCTGGCGCAGGTTGCGCGAGGCCGCAGCCTCGGTCTTGCCCGGCCACAGGCGCAGCGCCATCGCTCTGCGCTCGCAGGGCCCGTCGAGCGCGAGCATGCACAGCACCAGGGCGTCGATCGGCGCGATGCCGTGACGCGCCGGAACCGGGGTGTGGACGCGCCAGTGCGGCGCGCCGAGCAACTGCAACTGCGACATCACGGTACGCGAGTTTACGTCGCGCGCGGTGCTGACGCGGTATCCTGTCACTCACGCCGCGCACACCGCGGCTTGTCCTCACGCGTCATGCAGCAGTGCCGGTTCTGGCTCATCCCCTTCTTGGTTGTCGCCGCTGCTGCGCAAGCCGCGGACATCGGCGGCTGGATGGAGCACAAGAGCCGCGAGCAGGCGCAGCAGCGCGACGATTGCACTGAGATCATCGGCCTAGCCTCACGCACGCCGCGCGACGCCGAGACCGCCGCCAACAGCTACTACGCCAGCGGCATGTGCTACCTCGTCAGCGACAAGGTGGCGCGCGATACGGTGGCGGCGGGCGCGTGGCTCGAGCGCGCCGCCGAACTCGATCACCCGCTGGCGCGGCGCGCGCTGTTGTCGCTGCGCGAACCGAACACAGCGCCGCTGCACGCCGCCGGCTATCACTGCCACGACCTCGGTCTCGGCCGCAAGCTCTGCCATGGCGGCACCCTCAAACAGTAAGAAAAAAGGAAGACTCTCGTGATCCGCAAACTCGCTGTTCTGTCTGCACTCGCCCTGGCTTGCAGCCACGCCCTCGCCTGTTCTGACAAGGACTGGAAAGCCTGCAAAGGCAAACCCTGGGTCACCGGCGACACGATGGACACGCCGATCGGCGAGCGCTGGTGGCCGAACAAGCTCTGGGGCGGAGCCGACGAGGCCGGCTCGACCAACTGGTACACCAAGCCCGAGGTCGTGCAGCGCGCGCTGGCTGAAGCGAAGACCGGCAAGACCTACAGATTGGGCCGCCACTACAGCGCGGCGATGCCGACCTTCGGCGAACGCAAGTTCGTGCTGCGCATCCCGGGCGGCCCCACCGGCGGCCCGTTCGGCGCCAACGCGCTGGTCTACAACGACGAGTTCGTGGCCACCGAGATCGGCCAGATCGGCACGCAGTTCGACGGCATGGGGCACATCGGCATCGCCATCAACGGCCCGGCCGACAAGAGCCAGATCCGCTACTACAACGGCGTCACGCAACTCGAGATCGAAGGTGCGAGCGGGCTGAAGAAGAATGGTGTCGAGAAGCTGCACCCGATCGTCGCCCGCGGTTTTCTCGTCGACGTGGCCGGTGCCAAGGGCGTGCCCAACCTGGAGGCCGGCTACGAGATCACGCTGGCCGACGTGCGCGAGGCGCTGACCAAACAAGGCCTGGCCGACGTCAAGTTCCTGCCCGGTGACGGCCTGTTCTTTCGCACCGGCTGGGGCGTGCACTGGATCAAGGACAACGCCAAATTCAACAGCGGCGAGCCCGGCATCGGCATGGAGGTGGCACGCTGGCTCTCCGACACGGTGCAGGCCGGGGTCGTCGGCTCCGACACCTGGGGCCTGGAGAACATCCCGGCGAAGGACCCTGGTTGTGCGTTCTGCGTGCACGCGCACCTGCTGACGCGCCACGGCATCGTCAACCAGGAGAACATGGACCTCGACGGGTTGGCCGCCGACAAGGCGTACCGGTTCCTCTATCTCTACAGCCCGATGCCCATCGTCGGCGCCACCGGCTCGGCAGGCTCACCAGTGGCAGTGAAGTAGCGCAAGCCACGCCGGCCGCAGCGCAATGCTTGTCATGTTTTGGCGGCTGGTGCGACTGAGTCAGCACCATGGACGCCGACTCGCTGCCCGCCGCCCCTGCCCGCACCCTCGGTGCGGCGCTGGTCCGCTTTCTCGCACGGCCGCGTCATGTGCACGGCCCCTCGGCGCCGGGTGATCTGCGTGCGCTAGCCGCGTTGCTCAAACCGGCCGACGTGATCCTGGTCGAAGGAGCTTCGCGTTTTTCGACCGCGGTCAAGTACCTGACGCAATCCACCTGGTCGCACGCGGCGCTGTATGTCGGCCCGCGCCTGGGCGGGCACGGCGCCAACGGCCAGCCGCTCCTGGTGGTCGAGGCCGACGTTGCCGAAGGGGTGCGCGCGGTGCCGCTGACGCAGTTCGCGGGGCTGCACCTTCGGGTGTGCCGGCCCGTCAGTCTGACCGACGATGAAGCACACGCCGTCACCGACCATGCCCTGGCGCGGCTGGGCCACCGCTACGACCTGCGCAACGTCTTCGACTTGATGCGATGGCTGCTGCCGACGCCGCCGGTGCCGCTGCGCTGGCGGCGCCGCCTGCTGGCGCTGGGCAGCGGCGACCCGACGCGCGCCATCTGCTCGACGCTGGTGGCACAAGCCTTCGAATCGGTGCGCTACCCGATCCTGCCGCAGGTCGAGCAGCGCCCCGCCAACGACCCGCTGTGCCCGCTGTGTGTTGACGAGATCCTGCATGTGCGCCACCACAGCCTGTTCGTGCCGCGCGACTTCGACGTCTCACCGTACTTTGCCGTCGTCAAGCCAACGCTGTTTGAGGGCTTCGATCACCATGCGCTGCGCTGGGCCGACACACCGGCGCTGGCGCGCGTGGCCGCATGATCGGCGGCATGTCCGGAGCAAGACCATGAACGAGCGCCAGGTCGATGTCGCGATCATCGGCGCCGGCACTGCCGGCATGACCGCCTATCGCAGTGCGCTCGAGCACACGCCGCACGTCGTGGTCATCGAAGACGGGCCTTACGGCACGACCTGCGCGCGTGTCGGCTGCATGCCGAGCAAGCTGCTGATTGCTGCGGCCGAAGCCGCGCACACGATCGCGCATGCCAGTTTGTTCGGTGTCCATGGCGGCGGCCTGCATGTCGATGGCCGCGCCGTGATGCAGCGCGTGCGCGACGAGCGTGATCGCTTTGTCGGCTTCGTGCTCGAGGCGGTGCAGCGCTGGCCCGAAGAACACCGCCTGCGTGGACGGGCGCGCTTCATCGACGATCACACGCTCGACATCGGCGGCCACACGCGCGTCCAGGCGTCGCGCATCGTCATCGCCACCGGCTCGCGGCCGATGGTGCCGCCCGCGTGGCAGCAAGCGCTCGGCGACCGCTTGATCGTCAACGACGATGTGTTTTCGTGGCAGGACCTGCCGGCGTCGGTGGCCGTGGTCGGCACCGGCGTGATCGGCCTCGAACTCGCACAGGCGCTGCATCGCCTGGGCGTGCGCACGCGCCTGCTCGGTCGTAGCGAACGCATCGGCCCGCTCACCGACCCCGCGCTGCAAGTGATCGCGCGGCACGTCTTCGCACAGCAGCTGCCGCTGACGCTGAACGCGCGCAACATCGACCTGTCACGCGACGGCAACAGCGTCGTCCTGCGCCTGCCCGGCCAGCCTGAAGAACGCTTCGACTGGCTGCTCTGTGCCACCGGCCGCGTGCCCAACGTCGATGGTCTCGGCCTTGAGCGGACGAGCCTGCCACTCGATCCCAACGGCGTGCCGGTGCACGACCGTCGCAGCGGCCAGATCGGCAACAGCGCTGTCTTCCTGGCCGGCGACGCGGCCGACGAGCGCGCGATCCTGCACGAGGCTGCCGACGAGGGCCGCATCGCCGGCGACAACGCCGGCCGCTGGCCCGACGTGCGCGTGCG
>JANOEG010000243.1:0-1719 GCA_031413095.1 Burkholderiales bacterium
CTGTCGCCCAAGCTCGGGCCGATCGCGAACTGGGGCCTCGAGATCGAGCGCAAGCAACTGGTGGTGGACACCGAGAAGTTCAGCACCAATGTGCCCGGCATCTTTGCGGTGGGCGACATCAACACTTACCCGGGCAAGAAGAAGCTGATCCTTTCGGGCTTCCACGAAGCGGCGCTTGCGGCCTTCGGCGCTGCGCCGATCATCTTCCCCGACAAGCGCATCCATTTGCAGTACACGACGACGAGTCCGAAGCTGCACAAGGTGCTCGGCGTCGAGACGCCGACGTTCGACGATTAGAATTCGCGCATCGCAGCGATCCTGTTGCGATCTCGCTAGGGGTGCTGGGTCCGTCATGACGACATGACCCGGCTGAGATCAAACCCTTCGAACCTGACCGGGGTAATGCCCGCGCATGGGAAGCCACATGAAACGAATCTATTTCGTCGCCATCGCCATTTCTGGCGCTTTGGTATCCAGCCTCATTGCCGCGCAGGAAACGCAGCGCATCACCATCACCGGCAGCGCCGCGCAGCAGGCGCCCAGCGTCAGCGGTTTCGGCGACACGCCGCTGTCTCGCGTGCCCTTCTCCGCCACCGTGATCGATCAGCGGGCTCTGCAAGACGCCGGCATCTCGAGCTTGGCCGACATCACGCGGCTGGATGCCGGCATCACCGACGCCTACAACGCGCCGGGCTACATCAACCAGCTCGCGGTCCGTGGCTACACGCTCGACAGCCGCTTCAATTTTCGGCGTGACGGCTTGCCGATCAACGCCGAGACCGTCATCGGCCAGGCCAACAAACAGAGCCTGGAAGTGCTGAAAGGCACGAGCGGCCTGCAAGCCGGCACGAGCGCGCCAGGCGGGTTGTTGAACCTCGTCGTCAAGCGCCCGCGCGAGCGCGTCCGCGATGCGAGCCTGTCATGGACGCAGGACGGCACGCTCGAAGCAGCGTTCGATGTCGGCGCGCGAACAGAAGGCGTCGGCTGGCGCTTCAACGCGAACGGCACACGGCTCGACCCGCAGACCAGCAACGCGCGCGGCAACCGCTGGCTCGCCGCGGGCGCCATCGATGCACGCCTTGGCAACACGCTCGTCGAAGCCGAAGTCGAAGCCAGCCGCCAGAGCCAGCCGAGCGTGCCCGGCTTCAGCCTGCTCGGCAGCCGCTTGCCAAATGCGAACGACATCGACCCGCGCATCAACCTCAACAACCAGGCGTGGAGCCTGCCGGTGGTGTTTGCCGGCCGCACCGGCTCGCTGCGCGTAACGCACACGCTCGTGGACAGCGCCGAGCAGCAGATTGACCTTGTCGCGCATGGCATGCGCCAGCAGTTGAAGAACGACGATCGCATCGCCTTTCCGTTCGGTTGCAGCGCGGAACTCGTCTTCGACCGCTACTGCTCTGACGGCAGCTTCGACTACTACGACTTCCGCAGCAACAACGAGCGCCGCACCAGCGACGCACTCGACCTGGCGCTCAAAGGCCGCGCACAACTCGGCGGCTTTACGCACCAGTTCAACGCCGGTGTGCTGTTCACGCGCTACGTCGCGCGCTTCGATCGGCAGGCGTTCAACGACGTCGGCACTGGCACGATCGACGGCACCGCGACCGTACCTGCTGAACCCTCTCTCACCGACGAAAACACCAACCGCGACGAACGCAGCACCGAGCTGCATTTGCAAGACGCGATGCAACTCAGCGAGCGCTGGAGCCTGTGGGC
>JANOEG010000244.1:0-5341 GCA_031413095.1 Burkholderiales bacterium
GCCGGGTGCGCCATGGCGATGTTCTCGATGTCGATCGAGCTGATCCACTCGCCACCGGACTTGATGACGTCCTTGCTGCGGTCGGTGATCTGCACGAAGCCGTCGGCATCGATCGCGGCGACGTCGCCTGTCGGGAACCATCCGTCGATGCGCGGATCGCCACCCTCGCCTTTGAAATATCCCGAGACGATCCACGGCCCCTTGACCAGCAGGTCGCCGGCCGCCACGCCGTCCCACGGCAACTCCTTGCCTTCGGGGTCGACGATCTTCAGCTCGACGCCATAGACCGCCCGGCCCTGCTTCAATTGCACCGCGAGCTGTGCGTCCTTGTCGCTGGCCAGGTGTTTGAGTTTGAGATTGCACACGGTGCCGAGCGGCGACATTTCGGTCATGCCCCAGGCGTGCAGCACCGTCACGCCGTAGTCGTCGCGAAAGCTCTTGATCATGGCCGGTGGGCACGCCGAGCCGCCGATCACCGTGCGCTGCATCGTCGTGAACTTGAGGCCGTTTGCCTTCATGTGATTTAGCAGCATCAGCCACACCGTCGGCACACCGGCCGAGACGGTGACACGCTCGGCTTCGAGCAACTCATAGACCGACTTGCCGTCGAGCGCCGCACCGGGGAAGACGATCTTCATACCCGTCATCGCCGCGCCGTACGGGATGCCCCAGGCGTTGACGTGGAACATCGGCACCACCGGCAGGATGGTGTCGCGTGCCGAGAAGCTCAGCGCATCCGGCAGCGCACCGCCGTAGGCGTGCAGCAGCGTCGAGCGGTGGCTGTAGAGCACGCCCTTTGGGTTGCCGGTGGTGCCGCTGGTGTAGCAAAGCGCACAGGCGCTCTTCTCGTCGAACTCGGGCCAGTCATAGTCGGTGGACTCGTCGCCGATCCAGGCTTCATAACTGCGCAGGCCGGCGATGCCGGTGTCGGCCGGCAACGCGTCGGCGTCGCACAGCGCGATCCAGTGTTTGACTGTCGTGCACTTCGTCCAGATGGCCTTGATGATCGGCAGGAAGGTCATGTCGAAACACAGGACCTGGTCTTCTGCATGGTTGGCGATCCACGCCACCTGCTCGGGAGACAAGCGCGGGTTGATCGTGTGCACGACGCGGCCGCTGCCCGAGACGCCGAAATACAGCTCGAAATGGCGGTAGCCGTTCCAGGCCAGCGTGCCGACGCGGTCGGAAAACGCCAGGCCCAGCCGGTCGAGCGCGCACGCGACCTGGCGCGACCGCGCCGCCGCTTGGCGGTAGGTGTAGCGATGGAGATCGCCCTCCACACGCCGCGAGACGATTTCAGCGTCGGCGTGGTGGCGCGCGGCGAATTCGATCAGGCTCGAAACCAGCAGCGGCTGGTCTTGCATCAGGCCAAGCATCAAGATCTCCTCATGGTGTTGTCCGGCAGTATCGAAAGGCCGCGCCTGCTGTCAAAGCGTGAATGCCCTGCCCCGGCGAGGCTGAGCAGCGCGAGGGACAATACACGCCTCGTGAACGCCCCTGAAACCATTCCCTCACGGCTGGCGCCGGCATGGCGCGACGCCAGCTTCCTGCAAGCGCTCGGCCCTGCTTTCGGCACCGAGCTGCCGCCGCGCGCGGTCGCCGAACCGGCCTGGGTGGCGCGCAGCGATGCGCTCGCGGCGCAGTTGGGCCTGGGCGACTGGCTCGGCACGCCGCAGGCCCTGGCGATACTCGCCGGCAACCAGTTGTCCGATGGCGTGCGCCCTTTCGCCTCGGTCTATTCAGGCCACCAGTTTGGCGTCTGGGCCGGCCAGTTGGGCGACGGCCGCGCACTGCTGCTCGGCGAGATCGACACCCCTGCCGGCGCGATGGAAGTGCAGCTGAAAGGCAGCGGTCTCACGCCGTACTCGCGCATGGGCGACGGCCGCGCGGTGCTGCGCTCGTCGATCCGCGAATTCCTGTGCTCGGAGGCGATGCATGCCCTGGGCATCCCGACCACACGCGCACTGGCCGTCATCGCGTCGCCGCAGTCGGTGCGGCGAGAGACGATGGAGACGGCCGCGGTGGTGACGCGCGTTGCACCGTCGTTCCTGCGCTTTGGGCACTTCGAACACTTTGCGCACACGGCGCAGGATGAGCCGTCGCTGAAGCGCCTTCTCGACGCGACGACGCGGCGCTACTTCCCCAGCATCGACGGCCCCGCCGCACTGCTTGAAGAAGTGGCACGCCGCACCGCGCGGCTGATCGCGCAATGGCAGCTCGTCGGGTTCTGTCATGGCGTGATGAACACCGACAACATGTCGCTGCTCGGCTTGACCATCGACTACGGACCGTTCGGCTTTTTGGATGCATTCGACCCGATGCACGTCTGCAACCACAGCGACGACCAGGGCCGCTACGCCTACTCGCGCCAGCCGAGCGTGGCCTTCTGGAACCTGCATGCTTTGGCTCAAGCGCTGCTGCCGCTGGTCGACGGCCCGAAGGAAGCAGCTTCGGAGCAATTGCTGGCGGCGCTCGAACCGTACAAGGCCGAGTTCGCGGCGGCGATGGTCAGCGGCCTTCGCGCCAAGCTCGGCCTGGTGGCCGAAAACGAAGACGACGCCGCGCTCGCCGACGACCTGCTGAAGCTGATGGCCGAAGACCGCGCCGATTTCACGATCGCGTGGCGCCGCATGAGCGAGCTGGCGGCTGCACGCGACTGCTTCCTTCAACGCGACAAGTTCGACGCCTGGGCCGGGCGCTACCGTGCGCGCCTCGCGCTCGAAAACAGCGACGACGCCGAACGAGTCGCGCGAATGCACCGCGCCAACCCGAAGTTCGTGCTGCGCAACCATCTGGCGCAAACAGCGATCGAACGCGCACAGCAAGGCGACTACTCGGAAACGCAGCGCCTGCTGAAAGTTCTCGAACGCCCGTACGACGAACAACCCGAAAACGAAGCCGACGCCGGATTTCCCCCCACGTGGGCCACGCAACTCGAAGTCTCCTGTTCATCATGAGTCACGATCACAACGACCCGCGTTACCCAGTCCAGAAAAAAGACGACGAGTGGCGCAAAGACCTCTCGCCGATGCAATACGAAGTGGCCCGCCACGCCGCCACCGAGCGGCCGTTCAGCGGCGCCTACTGGGACCATTGGGACAACGGCAAATACAAATGCGTCGGCTGCGGCGAAGTGCTGTTCGAGTCGACAACCAAGTTCGATGCCGGCTGCGGCTGGCCGAGCTACTCCGAGGCTGTGAACGCCGAGGTCATCGAGCGCATCAGCGACGTGAGCCACGGCATGGTGCGGGTTGAAGTGCGCTGCAAGAAGTGCGGCTCGCACCTCGGCCACGTCTTCCCCGACGGCCCTGAACCCACCGGCGAGCGTTTCTGTATCAACTCGGCCGCGATTGACTTTCAGAAGAACAAATGAAACTGCTGTTCGACTTCCTGCCGATCATTCTCTTCTTTGTCGCCTTCAAGTTCGCCGACGCGAACAAGGCGGCCGCCGCGGCATTCGCGACCAGCTACTTCGGCTTCATGGTCTCCGGCGGCATCGTCGGCCCCGAAGAAGCGCCGGTGCTGCTGGCCACGGTGGTCGTGGTCATCGCCACCTTGGCGCAAGTGGCCTGGTTGCTGGCGCGCGGCAAGAAGATCGACATGATCCTGTGGGTCAGCCTGGCGCTGGTCGTGGTGATGGGTGGCCTGACGATCTGGCTGCACAGCGAGACCTTCATCAAGTGGAAGCCGACGCTGCTGTACTGGGTGATGGCCGGCGCGCTGCTGATCGCCTGGCTGGGCTGGCGCAAGAACCTGATCCGCACGCTGCTCGGCGAGCAACTGACGTTGCCCGAGCCGATCTGGCAACGCTTGAACTGGGCCTGGGCGTCCTTCTTTGCGCTGATGGGTGCGCTCAACTTGTGGGTGGCTTACAGCTTTGCGACGCCGACCTGGGTCAACTTCAAGCTCTTCGGCATCATGGGCATGCTGTTCGTGTTTGCATTGGGTCAGGGCTTGTACCTGAGCCGCTACCTCAGTGATGACGAGAAGGAAGAGCGATGAGCGACGCACGGCCGCCCGAAGTCGCTCGCGCCCCTTGGGGGCCGGGCCGCAGGCCCTGGGGGCTCACATGAGCGGTGAAGTCACGGCGCAACGTTTGCAAGAAGTGTTGCAGCAAGCACTCGTGCCCACCGCGCTCGAAGTGCAGGACGACAGCCACCTGCACGCAGGCCACGCCGGCGCGCGCGAAGGCCGCCACTTCAGCGTCCGCGTTGTCAGTGCGGCCTTCAACGGCTTGTCACGCGTCGCTCGCCATCGCCTCGTTTATGATGCTGCGCGCACGCTGATCGCCGAGGGCATCCACGCGTTGGCCATCGAGGCCCGCACGCCCACCGAAGTGCAGCGCTGACACCGCACATCGACGCAAGAACGGTCGCACAGTGCGGCCCCATCCGAGTCTCGAAAGGCCCCACCCCCATGTTTCAGAAGTCTTTTGCCGCGCTGGCCGTGGCCCTTGTGTTCTCAGGCGCAGCGCTTGCGCAGAACATCGCCATCGTCAACGGCAAGCCGGTGCCCAAAGCGCGCGCCGACGTGCTGATGCAGCAGGCCACGCGCGGCGGCCAACAGCCGGCCACGCCGGAGATCGAAGCACGCGTCAAGGAAGAAGCCGTCGTGCGCGAAATCTTCGCGCAGGAAGCCGAGAAGCGCGGCATGGCCGCCAACGCCGAGTTCCGCCAGCAGATGGAGCTGGCCCGCCAGACGCTGCTGATCCGCACGCTGTTCACCGACTACCAGAAGAAGAACCCGATCACCGATGCCGAAGCGCAGGCCGAGTACGACAAAGTCAAGGCCCAGGCCTCGGCCGGCGGCGGCACCGAGTACCGCGCTCGACACATCCTGGTCGAGAAGGAAGACGAAGCCGTCAAGCTGATCGCGTCGATCAAGGGTGGCGCCAAGTTCGAAGACGTGGCCAAGAAGAACAGCAAGGACACTGGCTCGGCAGAGAAAGGCGGCGACCTCGACTTCGCCAAGCCCGACTCCTACGTGCCCGAGTTCGGCAAGGCCATGATCGCGCTGAAAAAGGGCGAGATGAGCGCGCCGGTGAAGAGCCAGTTCGGCTACCACATCATCCGGCTCGACGACACGCGTGAAGCGCAGTTCCCCTCCTTCGACGACGTGAAGGCGCAGTTGCGCCAGCGCATGGAGCAGGCCAAGGTCCAGAAGTACCAGGAAGACCTGCGCACGGCCGCCAAGACCGACTACAAGTTCAGTCAATGAACCGACATTAGCGCCCGCCCCGAAAACGATCCGCCCCCTGGGCGGATTTTTTCTTAGGGGGGTGCGAATCGTGGGCAACGCGAACAGAATCGCCTGCGCGATGAGAGGCGCGCCTGCAGCGCGA
>JANOEG010000245.1:0-3488 GCA_031413095.1 Burkholderiales bacterium
GCTGATCTGGCGCAGCGCGAACTGCAGCGCGCCAGGGAGTTGCACGAACAGAACTTCGTCTCGCAAACCTACCTCGACAAGCAGCGCGCCGAAGCGCAGGTGGCCGGCGGCCGCACCGACCAGGCCAGCGAGCGCAGAAAACTTTCGCAGCGCGAAGTCGATCTGGCCGCGGCGCAACTCGCGCAGCGCAGCATCAACGCGCCGATCGCCGGCGTCGTCGTCGAGCGCTTCATGTCGCCCGGCGAGTTCGTCGATCAGAAACCGATCCTGCGCATCGCCGCCATCGATCCGCTGCGCGTCGACGTGCTGGTGCCGGCAGTGGCCTTTGGCCAGGTCGAAGCCGGCATGAAGGGCGCGGTGATGCCCGAACTGCTGAACAAGAAGGAGCACGTGGCGGTGGTGAAGACGGTGGATCGTGTCATCGACGCCGCGACGAACACCTTCCGTGTGCGCCTCGAGTTGCCCAACCCGGGTGGCACGCTGCCGGCCGGCTTGCGCTGCAAGGTCGATCTGGGCCTGAAGCTGCCCGACGCGCCGGCTGCGCGCAACGCGCCGGCCGCTGCCGCTGTTCTGCCGCAGGGCGTGGCGCCGGTGCTGGCTCGCAACTGAAGCACCCAGCATGCTGCGCCGGCTGCTCAACCTCCTGACGCTCGACTTCGGTCGCGGCAACACCGTGCGCAAGCCGGTGGTGGAGGAACTCGAGCCGCGCATTCTGTACTCTGCCGACGCCAACCCGCTGCTGTGGGCCGGCACGGATCCGAACGTCGTCGCCATGGTCGCGCCGGTCAGCACCGAAGCGGGCGTGCAGGCGGTCGATGCGCCAGCGCAGCAACTGCAGGAGCGCCGCCGCGAGATCGTCTTCGTCGATGCCGCGGTGCCCGATGCGCAGAAGCTGATTGACGGCATCCTGGCGCAACGCAGCGTCAGCGCCGACATCGAAGTCGTGCAACTGCGCGACGATGCAAACGGCCTGCAGCAGATCAGCGACGTGCTCGCCGGCGAGCAGGGCATCGATGCGGTGCACATCGTCTCGCACGGCGAGGCCGGGCGCCTGTGGCTCGGCAACGGTTTGGTCGATGCGCTTGCGCTGCAACAGCACGCCGGCTTCGACGCCTGGCAGGCCGCGCTCACCGCCGATGCCGACGTGCTGCTGTGGGGCTGCGAGGTCGCGGCCGGCGCCACCGGCGAAGCCTTCGTGCAGCAGTTCGCCGCACTCACCGGCGCCGACGTCGCCGCCAGCAGCAACGACACCGGCTCGGCCGCGCGCGGCGCGGACTGGACGCTCGAGTTCGCCAGCGGCGGCGTGGTGCCCAGTAACACGCTGGCGGCGGCCGGCTGGGACGGCGTGCTGGCCACGTTTACCGTCACCAACACCAACGATTCGGGCGCAGGCTCGCTGCGGCAGGCGATCATCAACGCCAACGCCAGTGGCGGCGCCGATGTGATCACGTTCAACATCGCCGGCACCGGCGTGCACACGATCACCCCGCTGTCCGTCTTGCCGACGATCACGGGCGCGGTGGTCATCGACGCCAGCACCGACGACAGCTTTGCCGCCAACGGCAACCGGCCGGCGATCATCCTCGACGGCAACAGCCTGGCCGCGGACGGCCTGACCCTGAGCGCCACGGCCGACGGCAGCACGATCCGCGGTCTGGTGATCCGCGACTTTGGCGGGGATGGCATCGAGATCCAGTCCGGCTCGGATAACCATCTGATCGCAGGCAACTACATTGGCCGCCTCACGACCGGTGGCGTGGACGCCGGCGCCGGTGAAGGCAACGACGGCAGCGGCATCAACGCGGCCGGCGCCAACAACATCATTGGCGGCAGCACGGCGGCGGATGCCAACGTCATTTCGGGCAACGCCGACAACGGCATTGCCCTCGTCGGCGCCACGGGCAATCTGGTGCTCGGCAATACCGTCGGCCTGAATGCGGCGCAGGCCGCAACCATCGGCAACATCAACCAGGGCATCTGGATTGGATCGGGTGCGACCGGAAACACCATCGGCGGCACTGCGACCGGCGCTGCCAACACCATCGGCGGCAGCACCTTTGCCGGCATCGAGATCAACGGCGTCGGCACCAACAACAACACCGTCGTCGGAAACTACATCGGCACCAACTCAGGCTATGCGGCAGGCCTGGGCAACGGCAACGGCGTCAACATCAAGCTCGGCGCCGCCAACAATCTCGTGGGCGGCATCGCCACTGGCGCCGGCAACGTGATCGCCAACAGCAGCAGCGGCAACGGCGTGGCGGTGACGGGCACCGGCACCGGCAACGCCGTGCTGGGCAACAAGATCCGCAGCAATTTCGGGCAAGGCGTCGACCTGGTGTGGGACGGCATCACCGCCAACGACGCAGGCGACGCCGACACCGGTGCGAACAACCTGCAGAACTTCCCGGTGCTGACGAGCGCCGCGTCGGCCAGCGCCGGCACGACCATCGTCGGCACGCTCAACTCCAACGCCAACACGACCTACCGCATCGAGTTCTTCGGCAACCGCCCCGGTGTGGCCGATGCCGCCCACGGTGAAGGCGACCGCTACCTCGGCTTCGTCACCGTCACCACCAACGGCTCGGGCAACGCGACGATCAACACACTGCTGGCCAACGCCTGGGTGAACCACGGCGACAGGGTGACGGCCACTGCCACAGTGGACCTGGGCGGCGGCAACTACGGCAGCACCTCGGAGTTCGGCGCGAACGTCACGGCCACGGCCAGCGGCGTGATCGTCGTCGATACCACGAGCGACACCGCCGACGGCACCACCACCAACATCACCACACTCGGCGGCGCACGCGGCGCCGACGGACGCATCAGCCTGCGCGAAGCGATCATCGCTGCCAACAACACCGCCAACGGCGGCTCGGCCGACCGCATCGTGTTCAGCATCGACGGTACCGCCGTTCACACGATCACCCCGCTGACGGTACTGCCGTCGATCACCAATGCGCTGATCCTCGACGGCAGCACCGACGACAGCTTTGCGGCCAACGGCAACCGGCCGGCGATCGTGCTCGACGGCAACAACATCGCGAGCGCCGGCCTGCAGATCGACGCCACCGGCGGCGGCAGCACGATCCGTGGCCTGGTCATCCGCGACTTCGGCGGCGACGGCATCGCGATTCTTGCCGGCGCCGACGGCAACACCATCGCGGGCAACTACATCGGCCGTTTCGACACCACGGGTGCCGATGCCGGCGCCGGGGAAGGCAACGGCAGCAGCGGCATCTACCTGGTGTCGGCCAACAACACCATCGGCGGCACCGCACTGGCCGACCGCAACCTGTTCGGTGGCAACGGCCTGGCAGGCGTGGGCATCTACAACGCCACCGCCACCGGCAACGTGGTAGTCGGCAACATCATCGGCCTGGCCGCTGATGGCAGCAGCGTGATCGCCAACGGCACCTCGGGCGTGCGCATTCTCAACGGCGCCAGCGGCAACACCATCGGTGGCGGCACCGCGGCACACCGCAACA
>JANOEG010000246.1:0-2868 GCA_031413095.1 Burkholderiales bacterium
CGCATCCTGCGGCTCATCGAGAACATGACGCTGGGACGCAACGTCTCGACCTCATAGCCTTCGCGCAGCAGCGTCAGCTCGTACAGCGTGCGCAGATCCGGCTCGTCGTCGATGACGAGCAGGCTGTACTGGGATTGGGTGTTGGGTGTCAAGGCAGCAGGCGATCCTGGTTCGGCGCGACGGCGTTGGCCGTGGCCACGCGCAATGCCATCACGAATTCATTGCGGTGCCTCGCCCCGGGCGGATGCTGCCAGTAGTCGATGCTGCCGCCGTAGCGCTCGCACAGCTCCCGACAAATATACAAGCCCAGCCCGGTGCCACGGCTGCGTGTCGAGAAGAAAGGCTCGAACAGGAAGGGTTCGATGTCGGCGGGGATCGGCTCGCCGTCACTGGCCAAGGCCAGCCGCGCCTGCCCGGCCGAGGTGGCGCGCGCCGTCAGGGCAATCGCACCGGGCAGCGTGCTGGCGTAGCGGCGCGCGTTGTCGAGCAGGTTGACGAGCACGCGGCGCAAATGGTCGGCGTCGAACACCACCGGCAGGGCTTCCGTGGGCAACTCGACATGCAGCCGGCTGCCGGCACCGAGCACAACATCGTTGGTGCGCGCCCAGTCGGCGACGATGCGCCCGACTTCGCCGCCGAGGTCGATCGGCCGCGGCTCGGCCTCGGCGGCCGGCGCCACCTCCATCACATCATCGACGATGCGCTTCAGGCGCTCGACGTTGTCGGCCACCATCGCAGTGAGCATCTGCTGCTCGGCCCCGACAGCCTCTTCCTGCAACAGCGCATTGGCTTGCGCGATCGCCGCCAGTGGGTTGCGGATTTCGTGCGCGATGCCTGCCGAGACGCGGCCCATCGCCGCCAGCTTTTCCTGCCGGCTGCGCGCTTGCACATTGCGCAGATCCTCCAGGAACAGCACGCACAGCGCCTCGTTCGCATCGGCGTGTTTGCTGCCGGCGCCCTCGCTCGCTCGCTCGCGCGTGAAGCGGGCGCGCAGCCGCAGCGTGCGCGTCAGGCCGGCGCTGAAGGGCAGCGTCACGTCGTGACCGTGGCGCGGCCACTCACCGGCGCCAAACGCAGCCAGCACCTGTGCCGTCAACGCCGCCCATGCCGGCTCGTCGTGCAACTGGAACGGCGCCAGCGGTCCCACGCCCTGTTCGGCGAGCAAACGCCGTGCCGCAGGATTGGCCGCCCGCACCCTGGCGCTGCGGTCGATCACCATCACGCCGTCGCTCATCTCGTCGATCACCAGGCGATTGAGCGCAACCTGTTGCCGCGCCAGCTCGAGGCTGCCGCGCGCAGCCTGTTCTTCGTTGGCCAGGCGGCCGGAAAGCTCACCGGCCAGCAGCGTGATGACGAACAAGCCAATGCCCGTGAGACCCGCCGGTGCCAGCGCGGTGCTCCAGTCGCCGACGCTGACGCCGCTGCGCAAAGCCACCGCAATCAACATGATCGATGCCATGGCCGTCGTCGCCAGCGCCACCGGGCGCGAGGTCAGCACGCCGCCGATCAACGCCGGCATCACCAGCAGCGCCGCATAGTTGAAGGTGCCGGCCGGCTCAAAGGCATGCAGCAAGGCGAAGGCCACCAGATCGACCCCCAGCGTCATGATCCACTGGGCGCGCGTCAGTCGGGTGCCGGGCTGGCCAGGGCGGCGCCAGCGCGGCAGCAGCCAGACCAGCAGCGCCTGCAGCGCATAGGCGCCGCTGACGATCACACCGGCCATCGAGCGCTGGCCCAACATCAGACCCACCAGTTGCGCCATCAGCAACGCAATGCCAAGGGCAGCGCGGCCGCCGATGAAAGTCTCGTACAGGCGCTCGAAGGTGCTGCCGCCTTGCCAAACGATGCGATGGGCCTGTCGCGACAAAAACGGGCCGGCGGGTGGCGGCTCGATGCCGCTCCAGCCTGGGTCCATCGGCACGCCATCCACGCCAAGCGCGTCGAACAATGATTCATCGGCACGGGCAGCCCCCGCTGCGTCGTCACCGCGCCGGGCTCCGTATCGACGGTCGGTGTGGCGTCGGTTGGCGCTGCGACGGTCAGTGGCGGCGGGCTGCAGCGGTGCCATCAATCAAGCGCGCGGCGGCGCGTCGCGATGGGCCGGGCTGCAGTAGTGCAGGCTGCGCGCCGCCAGCGCGTCGCTGCGTGGCAGGTGCACGCCGCAGTGCGCGCAGCTGACCATTTCTTCAGCGCTGCCCTGCCCGTTGCGCTGGCCCGCATCGGGTGGCTTGCGGCGGCGGGCGGAGCGGCCGAGCAGCAGCCACAAGAGCAAGCCGATCGCCAGGGCGATGATCAGAACCTTGAGCATCGGCAAATCAACCCGTGCCGCGCTGCAGCACAACCTCGATCACGAAACGCGCGCCGGCGTAGGCCAGCAGCAGCAGCAGCGCGCCGGCGTAGACCCAGCGCGTCGCGCGCCGGCCGCGCCAGCCGCGCAGGTGGCGTCCGGCAATCAGGACTGCAAACGTTGCCCAGCCGAGCAGCGACAACACGGTCTTGTGGTCCCAGCGCCAATGCTCGGAGAGCATGAAGCCCAACACCAGCGCCGTGCTCAGCACGATGAAACCGATCTCGACGAAGCGGAACGTCAAACGCTCCAACTGCAGCAGCGGCACACCGCCAGGACTAGTGGAAGACGGGCCGGCCGAGCGCAAGCGCCGCTCGGCGCCGTCGAGCAGCCACGCATGCAGGACCGCGACGGCAAACAACCCGTAGGAGACGACCCCCATCAGCCAATGCAGCGGCAACCACGCCACGCCCGGGGCGGTGCCCGCGGCCAGCGGCCGCGACTCGCCGGGGTACATCGCCGCCAACAGCGCGGCAAGCGTCGCCGACACGGCCAGCAGCAGGCGCACCGCGGGCAGCGGC
>JANOEG010000247.1:0-3280 GCA_031413095.1 Burkholderiales bacterium
GGCGCTGATCGGCGTCGAGATGGGGCCGACGGGGCCGATGCCGCTGGCGATCGCGCCGCACGATGCGATGCTGATGACGGTGCAGTTCGCGCGCCACGGCGGCGGCAGCGTCGAGGCCAAGAGCGAGCTCGGCGCGAACACGCGCATCACCGGTATCCGCCACTGGACCGGCAGCTTCACCGGCGCCGGCGATTGCGTGACCCTGTTTGCGTTGCTGACGCCGCTGGGTTCGGTGCAGTTGCTCAACAGCAGGCGCTTGGGCGACAGCCCGCGCATCCGCGCGCCGCTGGCCGAGCTGCTCGATGCCCGCTTCACGCGCCCGCTCGAATCGCGCATTGCACTGGCCGGCGGCTTGCCGGACCAGTTGCAGACCTTCGCGGCCTGGCTCGAAGAGCGCGTCAAGGAGCGCGGACGGCAGGAGCGTGCTGCGCTGCGAGCCGCGCGCGCAGCGATGCGGCTGTGCGCCGAGCCGCTGGTGGCGATGGAGCGGCTGGCCGACGAGCAGCATGTCTCGCGCCGGCAGATCGAGCGCGACTTCACACGCTGGCTCGGCGTCTCGCCGCGTCACCTGTCGCAGGTGGCACGCGTGCAGGGCGTGGCGCGGCATGCCCATGCCGGCGCGTCGCTGGCTTTGGCGGCAGCGGAGATGGGCTTTGCCGACCAGTCGCACATGAACCGTGTCGTGCGCCAGCTCACCGGCCTGACGCCGCGCGAGTTCGTGCGCTCGCGGCCGTCGGCGATGTCGGCGCTTTCAGCGGCGTTTCGCGCCGCCACCGGCGGCGGCAAGGTCTATCTCTAATGCGCTGGGGTGCTGCGCAAGCGCGTGAAGACATTGATCGCGAACAGCAGCACCGCCAGCGACACCATCGTCGCGCCGGTGGCGATGAAGGGCATCGGCTTGCTCTGGCTGACGATGCCCCAGGCGAACGAACCCATGAAGACGATGAGGCCGACGGTGTGCAGCCAGTAATGCGTGTGCGCCAGCCAACCCTGCTGCAAGTGCGGGTGCAGGCGGTAGATCAGGCCGATCATGCCGAGCGCCACCCAGCCCAGCAGGTTGATGTGCGCATGCACGTGCACGAAGCGGAAGTCCTGCATCGCGCCCATGGCGGTGCCGAGCGCGACGCCGACGACGAAGAAGGCCACGGCGGTTTGGATCAATCGGTTCGACAGGGACATCTCGTGGACTCCTGAAAACATCGGAGCGACGATGATCGTCGCGCCGGCGCTGCCGCGTCTTGTACGAATGCGACGTGGGCGCGCAGCGCGTAGAGTGCGCTGCCATGGAAGAACAGCCCCTGAAGGAGTGCCTGCAGCGCCAGCGCGAGGCCTACCACGCGAACCCGGTGCCCACGCTGGCCGAGCGCCAGACCGATCTGCGCACGTTGGAGCGCTTCGTGCGCGAACAGCGTGATG
This sequence comes from Burkholderiales bacterium, assembly GCA_031413095.1. Lineage (GTDB taxonomy): Bacteria > Pseudomonadota > Gammaproteobacteria > Burkholderiales > Burkholderiaceae_C > CADEEN01. Next base: position 1,417 of record JANOEG010000247.1, read on the forward strand.
CGATCTGCGACGCCATCAGCGCCGACTACGGCCACCGCTCGCGCCATGAGACGCTGCTGGCGGAGGTGGTGCCGGTGCTCGACGACCTGAAGAGCACGCGCAAGCACCTGCGCGCGTGGATGAAGCCGCAGCGGCGCTCGATCGACCGCCTGGTGTTCGGCCTGGCGAGCAACCGCGTTGTGCCGCAGCCGCTGGGCGTGGTCGGCGTCATCGTGCCGTGGAACTTTCCGTTGAACCTGAGCTTCATCCCGCTGTCGGCGATCTTCGCCGCCGGCAACCGCGCGATGGTCAAGATGAGCGAGAACTCGCGCCACCTCGCGCGCCTGCTGATCGACCGCATGCCGGCCTACTTTGCGCCCGAGAAGCTGCAGTTCTTCGACGAGACCGGCGGCGTCGGCGTCGAATTCTCGAGGCTGCCGTTCGACCACCTGCTGTTCACCGGCTCGGGCACGACCGGCCGCGCGGTGATGGCCGCGGCGGCGCAGAACCTGTGCCCGGTGACGCTCGAGCTCGGCGGCAAGGCGCCGGCCGTGGTCTGCGACGACTTCCCGCTCGCCACCGCGGCCGAGCGCATCCTGTTCGTCAAGTGCCTGAACGCCGGGCAGATCTGCACGTCGGTCGACCATGTCTTCGTGCCGCGCGCGCAGGTCGATGCGTTTGCGAAGCTTGCCGCGCAGATCGTGCCGCAGCGCTACCCGCGCCTGGATTCACCCGACTACACGTCGATCGTCGACCAGCGATCGTTCGACCGCCTCATCGGCGCGATGGACGATGCACGCTCGCTCGGCGCGACGCTGATCAACCTGATCGAGGGCGGCCCGGCGCACGACCGCGCGAGCCGCAAGATCGCGCCGCACCTCGTGCTCAATGCGCCGTGGGACAGCGAATTGATGAAGCGCGAAATCTTCGGCCCGATCCTGCCGGTGGTGGCCTACGACACGCTCGACGAGGTCATCGCGCGCATCAACAGCGGCCCGCGGCCGCTGGCGCTGTATCCGTTCAGCCATGACCACGCGCGCATCGAGCGCCTGCTGACGCACGTGATGTCGGGTGGCGTGTCGATCAACGACGCGCTGTTCCACGTCGGCCAGCACGACCTGCCGTTCGGCGGCATCGGCGACTCCGGCATGGGGCACTACCACGGTCGCGAGGGGTTCGAGACGTTCTCGAAGCTGCGGCCGATCTTTCATCAGGCGCGGCTGTCGAGCGTGGGCTTGCTCGCGCCGCCGTATGGGCGGCTGGCCGAGTGGATGTTGGCGTTCTTGATGCGCTGAGGAGAAGAGGCGAGCGCTGCGCATAACCGGCGTCCTTTCGAGCGCCGTTAGCGCCGTGTCTGTCGTGCTCAGGGAGTTACGCCTTTCGTGGCCTCCAACTCAGCGTCGTTCGCCTCGATCCACCGCTCCAAGTTGTCGAAGTGAGCGGGCCAGACCTCGTTGTACTCGGCTTCAAAGAGCACCATGCACGCGCGCATCCCCTTCAGGTGCGTATCGCCATACATCTCGAGCCACTTGTTGGCGAAGTAGGTCACATGCTTGTCGTGATCTAGCGTCGAGTACCCGATGCAGATGCCCTCATAGTTTGGATGCGCGCTCTCCGACAGGTCGCCGTACCACCTTAAGAGTCCTGGATAGCGCTTGTCGCAGTGCCCAAGCACGGTAACGATGTTGATCGCAGCGTGGTTCGTGGACTCGTCTCGTCTCTTGATCCAAGTAGCAACTTCGAGGTCGTCATGCCAAAGACGTGAAAGCTCAACGAGCCATCGAGCACTTTTGCGGTGATCTGATTGAGGTAGATCAAGATGGCCAGCGTCTCGAAACCGCTACGCAGCAGAATTCGTGCCCCGAGCAGATGACCAGCTTGGAAG
>JANOEG010000248.1:0-1698 GCA_031413095.1 Burkholderiales bacterium
CGCGGCGCCGTCGGTCTCGACGGCGATCACCGGCACATGGCTCAGCCGGTTGCGGCGCAGCCCTTCGACGATGCCTGCCAGCAACCCACCGCCGCCGACGCTGGCCACCACGCAGTCGAACGCAACGCCGCGGCGCACCACTTCGTCGATCAGCGTGGCGTGTCCGTCCCACAGCAGCGGGTCGTCGAAGGGGTGCACATACACAGCGTTCTTCTCGCGGGCCAAGCCCAACGCGTGTTCGTGCGCTTCGTCCCAGACCGCGCCATGCACGACGACCGTTGCGCCGCGCGCCGCGATCGCGTCACGCACCGCGACGGCCGTGGTCTGCGGCACGACGATCGTCACCGGCACATCACAAGCCACGGCCGCCAGCGTGGCCGCCATGCCGGCGTTGCCACCCGACGCGCAGACGACGGCTTTGGCGCCTTCGGCCACACGCTGCTGCACCAGCCGCCCAACGCCGCGCATCTTGAAGCTGCCGCTGGCCTGTAGCGAATCCATCTTCAGCCACACCATGCGCTCGGGCCCGAACAACTCCGGCGGCGCGCGCAGGAGCGGCGTGTCGATGTGCAGCGGGGTCATCAGTCGAAGCTGGTATCGAGCGAGTCGGTCGGATCGGCCACACGCGGATAGCGCTTCAGCGCTGCGCCGAACACGCCGACGACCTGCTCTGGTCCGCTCATCGTGACCTGCAAGTCCTTGAGCAGACCATCCTTCAAGCCATACACCCAGCCGTGAATCGCCACCTCCTGTCCGCGCGCCCAGGCATCTTGGATCACCGTGGACAGCGCGACATTGCCAACCTGCTCGATGACATTCATCTCGCACAGCGTGTCTTCCTGCTCTTCATCCGGCAGATGATCCAGGCGTTTGCGGTGGCGCAGCCGCACGTCCTGCACATGGCGCAGCCAGTTGTCGGCCAGGCCGACGCGGATGCCGCGCATGGCGGCGCGCACGCCGGCGCAACCGTAGTGGCCGACGACCATGATGTGCTTGACCTTCAAATGCTCCACCGCGAACTGAATCGTCGACAGCGCATTCAAGTCCGAGTGCACGACGACGTTTGCGACGTTGCGGTGCACGAAGACCTCGCCCGGGTCCAGGCCGGTGATCTCGTTGGCCGGCACGCGGCTGTCGGCACAGCCGATCCACATGTACTGCGGCGTTTGCTGTTTGGCCAGCCGCGTGAAGAAGCCGGGCTCGCGCCGCGTCGTCGCTTCGGCCCAGGCGCGGTTGGCTTCCAGAAGCTCCGACAGTTCTCTGCTCACATCGTCTCCGAAAAAAGTTCACGCCCAATCAGCATGCGGCGGATCTCGCTCGTGCCGGCGCCGATTTCGTACAGCTTCGCATCGCGCCACAGCCGCCCCAGCGGGTACTCGTTGATGTAGCCGTTGCCGCCGAAAATCTGGATGCCTTCGCCAGCCATCCAGGTCGCCTTCTCGGCGCACCACAGGATCACGCTGGCGCAATCCTTGCGCACCTGGCGCACTTGCTGAGGCCCGAGTTGGTCGAGGTTCTTGCCCACTGTGTAGCAGAAGGCGCGCGCGGCCTGCAGCACGGTGTACATGTCGGCCACCGTGCCCTGAATCAACTGGAACTCGCCGATCGACTGCCCGAACTGCTTGCGGTCGTGCGTGTACGGGATGACGTTGTCCATCACCGACTGCATGATGCCGATCGGGCCGGCGGCAAGAACCG
>JANOEG010000249.1:0-22998 GCA_031413095.1 Burkholderiales bacterium
CCGCAGTACCTCGTCATCGCGGCGACGCTGGCCTTCACCGATCTCGTCGTCAACGCTGGCTACACCGCGTTCGCGTCGCGCGCGCTCGCGGCACTGCGCACGCCGCGCCAGATGCGCTGGGTCAATCGCGTCTTCGGCGGCTTGTTCGTTGCGCTGGCGACAATGTTGGCGACGCTGAAACGAGGCGCCTAAGCGTCGTTCGGCTTGCCGCGCATGGCCTTCGTTTGCGAGCGTTGCGACTTGCCTTCGAGCCGGCGCTGCTTGGAGCCGTAGGTCGGCTTCGTCGCTTTGCGCACCCGCGGCGGCCGCGCCACCGAATCGACGAGCGCCTGCAAACGCTGCATCGCATCGGTGCGGTTCATGTCCTGGCTGCGATGCTCCTGCGCCTTGATCACGACCACGCCTTCGGTCGTGATGCGAGAGTCGGCGAGCGCCAGCAAGCGCGCCTTCACGTCCTCGGGCAACGACGAAGCCGGCACATCGAAGCGCAAGTGCACCGCGCTCGAGACCTTGTTGACGTTCTGCCCGCCGGCGCCTTGCGCGCGCACCGCGGTGAACGTGACTTCGTCGGGGTCGACCTTCAGCGCGTGCTCAGGCCAGCGCCGGGCCGCTCCCAAGCGTCCGGCCTGAGCCTCCCCTCGGGGGAGTGCCCGCGCAGCGGGCGAAGGGTGGTCATGTCGCCATCGCCGGGCCGCCCCAAGCGTCCGGCCTGAGCCTCCCCTCGGGGGAGTGCCCGCACGGCGGGCGGAGGGCTGTCATTTACTGCGCCGGCGGCTTGCTGCCGCTGGTGAACTTGTTGACCGCGAACAAGAGCACGAGCGCACCGACGATCGAGCCGATCCAGCCTGCGCCTTGCCCTGCCTGGTACCAGCCCAGCGCCTGTCCGACGAATCCCGCGGCAAAGGAGCCGCCGACGCCGAGCAGGATGGTCATGATCCAGCCCATCTTCTGCTCGCCGGGCATGATGAATCGCGCGATCGCGCCGACGATCAAGCCGACGATGATGGTGCCGATGAGTCCCATGAATGATCTCCTCACATGATGAAGGTGGCGACGTTACCTCAGACACGCAGCAGCCGCAGTGCGTGCGGCAGCGACTGCGCATCCGGCAACCAATGGTCAATCGCGGCGCCCAAGACGACGACGCAGACGAGCGTGGCAATGGCAGGCCAGAATGTTCTCCGCCACGCGGCCGCGAGCCAGCCTTCCGCGCCTGCCTTGTAGGCAATCGCGCCGCCCACGGACGCGATGGCGATCTCGACCGCCACGGCCAGCAGCACTTCGACGCCGAACAGGCCAAAGACTGCAAACCCCAGCACCGTACCGAGGGCCAAGGCGATACCGACCACGAGCGCGATGGGGATCAGCACGATCGCCCCTTCATCGGCCGCGCCGGCCAGCTCGAGCGCCCCGCCGACAGCCTCGCCCGCGCCGTCCGACACTGCGGTCGGAAGGTCGGGTGCATCGAACGATCCGCCGCCGCCGGCGCCGCCGAAGTCACCACCGCCGCCGGACTTCATCGACGAGAGGTCACCGGCCGAGCGCGATCCAGAGCCACCGCCCTGGCCACTGCCGTCGATCTGCAGCCAGTCAGCCTCATCGCGCGACAGCAGCCAGCGCGCCCACAGGTACAGCAAGAACATCAACACGCAGTACGCCACCGCAAACGATGCGCCGTAACGCAACGCCAAAGCGTCGGTGCCCAGCCGCATCAGTGCGTGCGAACACGCCCAGCCTGCGAGCAGCGTGCACAAACCGATCAGTGAGCAATGCCAGCGCAGCCATCGCCGTGCTCGCAGATCGGCGCGCACGTGCTGCGCGAACCGCTGCGGCGTCATTTGACGACGCACACCGGCACCCGCAACGCCAGCGCGCACATCAGCTCGTAGCCGATCGTGCCGGCAGCGTGCGCGACCTCGTCGATCGGCAGCCGCGAGCCGTGCGGGCCTTCGCCCCAGAGCGTGACCTCGGTGCCGATGCCGGCCTCCGGCGTCGGCGCCAGATCGACCGCGATCATGTCCATGCTGACGCGGCCGACCGTGCGAGTGCGCACGCCATTGACCAGCACCGGCGTGCCTGTCGCGCAGTGTCTCGGGTAGCCATCGGCATAACCGACGGCGGCGATGCCGATCGTCATGGGATCTTCTGCCTTGAAGCTGCTGCTGTAGCCAACCGTGTCGCCGACAGCGAGGCGCTGCGTCGCGATCAGCTTCGAGCGCAGGGTCATCGTCGGCTGCAAGCCCCAATGCGCGAGGTCGTGCTCAGGAAAGTCGGGCGCGCTGCCGTAGCTCATGATGCCGGCGCGCACCCAATCGCAGGCCACCGCCGGATGGCGCAGCGCCGCCGCGCTGTTGGCCAGCGAGCGCTCGCCCGGCAGATCGCGCGTGGCGGCCTCGAACGCAGCCGTTTGCTGCTCAACGCCACGCGGCCCGTCGGCGTCGGAGAAATGCGTCATCAGCGAAATCTCGCCGACTTGCGGCAGCGCGTTCAACCGCGTCCAGGCACTGCGGTACGCCTCGGGCTTGAAGCCCAGCCGGTTCATGCCGCTGTTCATCTTCAAGAACACACGATGCGGCGTGTGCGTCTTGTGCGTCGCCAGCCAGTCGATCTGCTCGTTGCAGTGCACGACGTGCCACAGGTCCAGGCGTGAACACAGCTCGAGATCGCGCAGCTCGAACGCGCCTTCGAGCAGCAGCACCGGGCCGCGCCAGCCGAGGGCGCGGACGCGCTCAGCTTCGCTCAGGTCGAGCAGCGCAAAACCGTCGGCGCTGCGCAAGCCGTCGTAGGCGCGTTCGATGCCGTGTCCGTACGCATTGGCCTTGACGACGGCCCAGACCTTGGCGTCAGGGGCAGCGGCCCTGGCGCGCGTCAGGTTGTGCGCGAGCGCGGCGGTGTGGATCAGGGCTTCGATCGGGCGCGGCATAAGCTCATCGTAACCATGTGAAGCTGCATGCTATAACCCGCCCGCCCACCAGAGGCCACATCATCACGGAGACAGAGTCGTTGCGCCGCGCATGAAACGAGGCTTCTACACCATCATGTCGGCGCAGTTTTTCAGCTCGCTGGCCGACAACGCCCTGTTCGTCGCCGCGGTCGAGATGCTGCGCACGGGCGGCGCGCCCGAGTGGCAGCGCGCCGCGCTGGTGCCGATGTTCGCGCTCTTCTACGTTGTGCTGGCGCCTTTCGTCGGCGCCTTCGCCGATGCCTTGCCCAAAGGCAAGGTCATGTTCGTCTCCAACGCCATCAAGGTCGTCGGCTGTCTGCTGATGTTGTTTGGCGTGCATCCGTTGTTGTCGTACGCGATCGTCGGCCTCGGCGCGGCGGCGTACTCGCCGGCCAAGTACGGCATCCTGACCGAGCTCTTGCCGCCGTCGCAACTGGTCAAGGCCAACGGCTGGATCGAAGGCTTGACGATCGGCTCGATCATTCTTGGCGTGCTGCTTGGCGGCCAATTGATCGGCCCGAAATTTGCGCCGATGTTGCTTGGCTTCGACCTGCCGCTGTTGGACACCGGCATCGACACCGGCCCCGAAGCCGCGATCGCGTCGATGATCCTGTTTTACCTGATCGCGGCGCTGTTCAACCTGCGCATTCCGCGCACCGAATCGCCGCTGCTGCCGATGGATCGGCCGCTGGAGCTGGTGCGCGATTTTTCGCAGTGCAACGCGCGCCTGTGGGCCGACAAGCTGGGTCAGATTTCGCTGTCGACGACGACGCTGTTCTGGGGCGTCTCGGGCAACCTGCGCTACATCGTGCTGGCCTGGGCCGGCGCCGCGCTCGGCTACTCGACGACGCAGGCTTCGAGCCTGGTCGGCGTGGTCGCGGTCGGCACCGCGGTCGGTGCGATCGTGGCCTCGATGTTCATGAAGTTGGACCGCGCCACCAGCGTCATCCCGCTGGGCATCGGCATGGGCTTGCTGGTGATCCTGATGAACTTCATCGACAACGTCTGGATGGCGGCGCCGTTCCTGATCATTCTGGGCGCCATCGGCGGCTACCTCGTCGTGCCGATGAACGCGCTGCTTCAACACCGCGGCCACAACCTGATGGGCGCCGGCCGCTCGATCGCGGTACAGAACTTCAACGAGCAGGCCTGCATCCTCGGCCTGGGTGCGTTCTATACCGCGATGACGAAGTTCGGCCTGTCGGCCTTCGGCGCCATCACGATCTTTGGCATCGTCGTCGCCGGCACGATGGAGCTGATCCGGCGCTGGCACCAGCGCAACACGGTGCTGCATCGCGACGAGGTCGAGCGACTCCTCGCCATTGCTCGTTCAGACCCCCATTGAACGAACCGAAACCCAGCGGCCGCCGCGGAACCGGCTCTGCCGGGCCGCTGGCGGCGCCCCCTCGGGGGGAGGCGCCGCAGGCGCTTCGGGGGGGGCGTTATCTCCCAGCCCTGGCGCTGGTCTTCAACGCCTTCACCTGGGGCGTCAGCTGGTGGCCGTTTCGCCAGCTCGAGGCGGCCGGCCTGCATCCGCTGGCCGCCACGGTGCTGATCTATCTGCTGGCCGTGGTAGTGATCACACTCGCGCGACCGGCGGCCTGGCGCGAGGTGCTCGCGCACCCGGCGCTGTGGGTGCTGGTGCTGGCCTCGGGCACCACCAATGCCGCGTTCAACTGGGCGGTGACCATCGGCGACGTGGTGCGTGTCGTGCTGCTGTTCTATCTGATGCCGCTGTGGGCGGTGCTGCTGGCGCGCCTGTTGTTGCACGAGCCGTTGACCGGCGGCACGTTGCTGCGCGTTGTGCTGGCGCTGGCCGGTGCGCTCGTCATCTTGTGGCCACGCGATGGCGCCGGCTGGCCGGTGCCGCGCACGTTGCCGGAGTGGCTGGGCGTGGTCGGCGGCTTCGCGTTCGCGCTCAACAACGTCATGCTGCGCCGCGAGGCCGCACGCTCCGAGGCGGCGCGCGCGTTGGCGATGTTCTCAGGTGGTGCGCTGGTGGCGCTGTTGTTGTCGCTGCTGCTCGGTGCGCGCGGCGTCGTGCCGGGACTGCCGCCGCCGGCCTGGGGCTGGATCATGGGCGCGTTGGCGCTCGGCGCCTGCTTCCTGGCCAGCAATCTGGCATTGCAGTACGGCGCGGCGCGCCTGTCCGCCAACGCCACTGCGGTCATCATGCTGGTCGAAGTCTTGTTTGCCAGCGGCTCGGCCGTGCTGCTTGGCGCCGGCACGGTCGATTGGCGCGTGCTGATCGGCGGTGGCGCGATCATCGCCGCGGCGGCGTCGGCTGCGCTGCAGCAGCGCAGCGCGCACTGATGCACGCTCAGCGCGGCTCGTCGGCTTCCGCTAGCAACGGCGGTTCACTGGGGTTTTCGGCAGCACCGGTGGTGTCGTGGAACTCAGCGCTGGCTTTCTGCGCTGCTTTCTTGCTGCGTTTGCGTTGCAGCCGCTCGTTTTCAGCCGGTGCCACCAAGCCAAGCAGGCGCAACTCGCCGAGCATCGTTTCTTCCTTGATCGGCTTGGTCAGGTAGGCATCGCAGCCGGCGAAGCTGCCGCGCACGCGGTCGGTGGCGCTGCCGTGGGCGCTGACGATGATGACGCGCGGCGGCAAGCCGGTGCCGTGCGGGCGTTGCTGGCGTTTCAGGTGCTGGCACAGCGCAAAGCCGTCCATCGCGCTGTCCGGGCCCAGGTCGACATCGACGAACACAGCATCGAAGCGGTGCTGCGCCAGTTGCGTCAGCGCGGTCTGACTGTCAACTGCCGTCTCGGTGCGCAGGCCTAGCGCCGCCAGCTGGCGCTGCAGGAAGCGCAACGCGATTTCGCTGTCGTCGATCAGCAGGGCCAGCGGGCCGGTGGAGACATCGGTGGCGCGGCGCTGCGGCTGTTGGTCGTCGGCAGCCAGGGGCATCAGCGGAACCGGGCCACTGCTGGCGTGCAACGGCGGCGGGGCGCTCCTGAAAAACCGCAGGGCGACGGCGGCATCGAGCTCGCGGAAAACTTGCAACGGGTCGATCGGCCGCATCGTCCAGGCCAGCGCACCCTCGGGGGCCAGCGAGCCGATGTAGACCGTGTCGGCGCCGCGGTCAGCAGCCATGACCTCGTCGATGGCGCCGGGGTGGTCGGCGTCGGCGATCAGGTAGTCGGCCGAGCCAATGTCGTCCACCTGCTCATACGCGGGCACCCGTGTGCCGGAAAAGCGCAGGTAGGACGTGAGCGCTTGGCGCTCGAAGTCGCCAAAGCCGATCAGCAGCACGCGCTGCACCGGCATCGGCATGGAAGGAGGGGTCGAGGGATGAAGCGCGCTCACACCGCCGATGTTCCCGGGCCTCCGGTGCGCTGTCAACGAAAGGCTCCCCCTAGACCGCATCCGGATGTTCGAGGCGATACGATGCGTGAAATCGGACCGCCCCCTGTCGTGGCCAGTGGGCACTAGGGAATACCTCACGTTGTCTTTGAAAGGCCAAGCCCATGACCAGCTTGTTCGAGTTTTCGTCAAAGTCGATCGCGGGCAAGGCCGCCGACTACGCAGCGCGGCGCGGCCATGTCTTTTTGATCGTCAACACGGCCAGCGCCTGCGGCTTCACGCCACAGTTCAAGGGCCTCGAAAAGCTGTGGGAAGACTACCGGGACCGTGGCTTGGTCGTCGTCGGCTACCCCTGCAACCAGTTCGGCGCCCAAGACCCCGGCAGCAACGGCGAGATCGCGTCGTTCTGCGAGATGAACTACGGCGTCAGCTTCCCGCTGATGGCCAAGGTCGATGTCAACGGCGCCAGCGCCGATCCGCTGTGGGCCTGGCTCAAGTCTGCAGCGCCTGGCTTCATGGGCAGCGAAGCCATCAAATGGAACTTCACCAAGTTCTTGGTCGGCCGCGACGGCAAGGTGATCCAGCGCTACGCGCCCAACGACGAGCCGGAAAAGCTGCGGGTGGACATCGAGAAGGCGCTGGTCAGATGAGCGTCGCACGGCCGTTCCGAAGACGCTTGCTCCCCCTCGGGGGGACGGCCCGCAGGGCCAAGGAGGCGACATGAGCGTTTTCGGTCATTTGGAGCCGTACGCCGGCGACCCCATCCTCAGCCTCAACGAGGCCTTCCAGAAGGACCCCCGGCCGCACAAGGTCAACCTGTCGATCGGCATCTACTTCGACGACGACGGCCGCATCCCGGTGCTGGCCAGCGTGCGCGAGGCCGAGGCGCAGATGCTGGCTGCCGGTGGCACCAAGAGCTACCTGCCGATCGAAGGCGACGCCGCGATGCGGCGCGCCGTGCAGGCGCTGCTGTTCGGCGCCGGGCATCCGGTCATCGAGGCCGGCCGCATCGCCACGTTGCAAACGGTCGGCTCGAGCGGCGGCCTCAAGGTCGGGGCCGACTTCATCAAACGCTGGCTGCCCGCCAGCCAGGTCTGGGTCAGCGACCCGACCTGGGACAACCACCGTGCGATGTTCGAAGGCGCCGGCATCGCGGTCCACACCTACCCGTACTACGACGCCACGACGGGCGGGCTGAAATTCGACGCCATGTGCGACGCGTTGCGCGCCTTGCCGCCGAGGAGCATCGTGCTGCTGCACGCCTGCTGCCACAACCCGACCGGCGTTGACCTGACGCGCGCGCAGTGGGACCAACTGGCGCCGCTGCTGGCCGAGCGGCAACTGCTGCCCTACCTCGACCTTGCGTACCAGGGCTACGGCGACGGCATCGAAGAAGACGCCTACGCCGTGCGCCTGATGGCCGGCAGGGGCATGACTTTCGTCGTTGCCAACTCGTTCTCGAAGAGCATGAGCGTTTACGGCGAACGCGCGGGCGCGCTCAGTTTTGTCTGCAATGACGCCGCCGAAGCCGAACTCGTGCTCGGCCAGTTGAAGGCCACCGTGCGTCGCAACTACTCCAGCCCGCCTATCCACGCCGCTGGCGTCGTCGCCCGCGTGCTCACCGATGCGACGCTGCGGCCGCAATGGGAGGGCGAAGTGGCGGCGATGCGCGAACGCATCCTGGCCATGCGCAAGAGCCTCCATGCGGTGCTGTCGGCCAAGCTGCCGGGCCGCGACTTCGGCTACTTCCTGACCCAGCGCGGCATGTTCAGCTACACCGGCCTGAGTGCAGCGCAGGTCGATCGCCTGCGCGAAGAGCACGCGGTGTACCTCGTGCGTTCCGGGCGCATGTGCGTGGCGGGCTTGAGCACAAAGAACGTCGAGCGCACGGCGCAGGCGCTCGCCGCCGTGCTCTGAGGCAAAGAGCCCCTAGCTCGCGGCGCTCGCGTCCCCCGAGGGGAGCGAGGCCGCTTGGGGTGGCCCGGCACTGGCCTCAGATGCAGCGCCCGCCGTCCACTTCCATGCAGACGCCGGTGACCATCGAGGCTTCGTCGCTGCACAGGTAGCAGGCGGCGTTGCCGAGGTCTTCGGGCGTCGAGAAACGGCCGATCGGGATCGTCGACAGGAACTTGGCGCGCATCTCCGGCGTGTCTTCTCCCATGAAGGTGGCCAGGAGCGGCGTCTCGCCAGCCACCGGGTTCAACGCGTTGACGCGGATGCCTTGCGGCGCGAGTTCCACCGCACTCGCACGCGTCGCGGTGATGACCCAGCCCTTGCTTGCGTTGTACCAACACAGGCGCGGACGTGGGCTGACACCGGCCGTGGAGGCGATGTTGAGCACCACGCCGCGCAGGCCGCGCGCATCGGTGGCGCGCGCCTTGAAGCGCGGCACGGCTTCGCGCATCGCCAGGTAGATCGCCTTCATGTTGATGGCGACGATGCGATCGAAGTCGTGCTCGTCCAAGCCTTCGAGCGGCTGCGGCTTGTGGCCGATGCCGGCGTTGTTGACCAGGATGTCGAGCGGCCCAAAGAAGCGCTCGGCGGCGTCGAACATGTTCTTCGTGTCGCTGGCACTGCTGACGTCGGCGCGCCAGGCGCGAGCGACGTTTTCGCCACCCAGCGCCGCAGCCGCTTTCTCCGCGGCATCACCACGCAGATCGACCAGCAGCACCTTCGCGCCCTCGGCGACGAACTTGCGCGCGATGCCTTCGCCGAAGCCCGAACCCGCGCCGGTGACGATTGCCACTTTGTCTTTCAACCGCATGCCGCTGCTCCCTCAATCGTGTTTGATGGCAATCGTCTTCAGCGCCGAAAAGCCGTACAGCGCTTCAAAACCTTTTTCGCGCCCGTGGCCCGACGACTTGACGCCGCCGAACGGCAGCTCGATGCCGCCGCCCGCGCCGTAGTTGTTGACAAAGACCTGGCCGCACTTCAATGCGCGCGCCACACGCAGCGCGCGGCTGCCGTCCTTTGTCCACACACCCGCCACCAGCCCGTAGGCGGTGCCGTTGGCGATGCGGATCGCCTCGGACTCGCTGTCGAACGGGATCACCACCTGCACCGGGCCGAAGATTTCTTCCTGCGCCAGTCGCTGCGCGGCATTGACCGGCGCGAGCAGCGTCGGCGCAACGTAGTTGCCGCGCGGCGGCAGATCGCGCGGCAACGGCGCTTGCGCCGCCATCTGCAACCCGGTGTCGCGCGCCAATGCGAGATAGCCCTCGACGATCTCGCGCTGCCGAGACGACACCAGCGGGCCGACATCGAGGTCGTCGATCGCCGGCCCGACGCGCAGCGCCCGGTAGCGCTCCGCCATGCGTTGCACTACTTCGTCGAAGCGCGAGCGTTCGACGAGGATGCGCGACGCCGCCGAGCAGGTCTGCCCCGCGTTCTGGATGCCGCCGTTGACGAGAAACGGCAGCGCGGTATCGAGGTCGGCATCGGCAAACACGAGCTGCGGGCTCTTGCCGCCGAGTTCGAGCGTCACCGGGATCGTGTTCCGCGCCGCCGCAGCTTGCACCAGTTCCCCCACCGCCACCGAGCCAGTGAACGACAGGTGGGCGACGCTGCGGTGCGCCGTCAGCGCTGCGCCGGCCTCTTCGCCCAGGCCGGGCACGACGTTGAGCGCGCCCGCGGGCAGGCCCACGTCCAACGCCAGTTGCGCGACCGCCAGCGCGGTCAGGCACGCTTCTTCGGCCGGCTTCAACACGCAGGCATTGCCCATCGCCAGCGCCGCCCCGACCGAGCGGCCGATGATCTGCATCGGGTAGTTCCAGGGCACGATGTGGCCGGTGACGCCATGCGGCTCACGCAGTGTCAGCGCGGTGTAGCCCGCGGCAAACGGAATGGTTTCGCCCATCACCTTGTCGGCCGCGCCGCCGTAGAACTCGAAGTAGCGCGCCATTGCAATGGCGTCGTTGCGCGCTTGTTTGAGCGGCTTGCCGACGTCGAGCGCTTCGAGCTGCGCGAGCTGGTCCGCCGCTTCGAGCACGCGCGCCGACAAGCGCATCAGCAGGCGCCCGCGCTCTGCGGCGGTCAGGCGCCCCCACTCGCCGTCCAAGGCCGCCTGCGCCGCCAGCACCGCGGCATCGATGTCGGCGGCGTTGCCGCGAGCGATGTGGCACAGCGTGCTGCCGTCCGACGGGTTGACCAGCGGCAGCGTCTCGCGCGACGCGCCGGCGCGCCACTGGCCGGCAATGAAGACACGATCGGTGGCGTCGAGTAAGGGCAACGTTGGCATCGACCGCTCCACGGAAAAGGCGACGATGCAGGATACTCCGCCGCGCCCATGATCTGGTTCCTGCTCAAGCGCTTTACCAGCTTCGCGGTCACGCTGGCCGTGGCCTCGCTGATCGTTTTTGCCGTGCTCGAAATCCTGCCCGGCAACCCGGCCGAGGTGATGCTCGGCGACACAGCCACGCCCGAGTCGCTGGCCGCGCTCGAAGCCAAGCTCGGCCTAGACCAGCCGCCTGCGACGCGCTACCTGGCGTGGGTTGGTGGCTGGCTGCAAGGCCAGAGCGCAACGAGTTACGCCTACGACACGCCGACCTTGGAGTTGATCGCCGAGCGCTTGCAAGTCAGTCTGCCGCTGGCGCTGATGGCGATGGTGCTGACGGTGTCGGTTGCGCTCGCAGCCGGTCTTTATGCGGCGGCAAACCACCGCAAGGCCGGCGACACCGGCGTCATGCTGCTGTCGCAGCTCGGCTTGTCGGTGCCGAACTTCTGGCTCGCCATTTTGTTGATCCTCGTTTTCGCGGTGCAATTGCAGTGGGTCAGCGCCGGTGGTTTCCCCGGTTGGACCGAAGACGAGGGTGGCGGTGTCTGGCCCGCGCTGTCGTCGCTGCTCTTGCCCGCGCTCTCGCTGGCGGCCGTGCAAGCCGCGATCCTGGCGCGCGTGACGCGCTCGTCGGTGCTCGAAGCGTTGCGCGAAGACTATGTGCGCACCGCGCGCGCCAAGGGTTTGTCGCGCCGCCAGGTGCTTTGGCGCCACGTGCTGCGCAACGCGATGGTGCCGGTGCTGACGATCATGGGCCTGCAGTTCGCCAACCTGATCACCGGCGCGATCATCGTCGAGAACGTGTTCGTGCTGCCGGGCATCGGTCGCCTGGTTTTCCAGGCGATCGGCAATCGCGATCTGGTGCTGGTGCGTGACGTGGTGATGCTGTTGGCGGCGGTGGTCGTGCTCGTCAACTTCATCGTCGATGTGCTGTACGCGGTGGTCGATCCGCGGCTGCGGGCGCGCCATGCTTGAGCGTTGGCTGCGTCACCCGAGCTTCGCCATCGGCGCACTGCTCGTGCTGCTGTTGGCTGCCGCAGCGCTGTTGTCGCTCGTCTGGAGCCCGTACCCGCCAGCCGACATCGACATCGCCAACAAACTCGCGTCGCCATCGGCCGCGCACTGGCTCGGCACCGACAGCCTGGGCCGCGACATCGCGTCGCAATTGCTCGTCGGCGCGCAGAACTCGATTGCCGTCGGCGTGGTGGCCGTCGGCATCGGCGTGTTGCTGGGCGTGGCCATCGGCTGCCTGGCCGCTGCGCAGCGCGGCTGGATCGAAGAGTTGCTGATGCGCAGCAGCGACTTCACGTTCGCCTTTCCGGCGCTGCTGACCGCGATCATGCTGACCGCGATCTACGGCCCCGGCTTGTTGACGAGCATCGTTGCCATCGGCATCTTCAACATCCCGGTGTTCGCACGCCTGGCGCGAGCGGCTGCCAACAGCGTCTGGTCGCGCGACTACGTGCTCGCCGCGCGCGCCGCCGGCAAGGGCGCGTGGCGCATCACGACGGACCATGTGCTGCCCAACATCGCCAACGTGCTGATTGTGCAGATGACGATCCAGTTCGCGCTGGCGATCCTGGCCGAAGCGGCCTTGAGTTATCTCGGCCTGGGCACACAACCACCGCAGCCGAGCTGGGGCCGCATGCTGAACGAAGCGCAGACGATGATGTTCCAGGCGCCGCTGCTGGCGGTCTATCCTGGCGTGGCGATCGCGCTGGCGGTGCTCGGGCTGAACCTGCTCGGCGACGGGCTGCGCGATTTGCTGGACCCGAAACTTGCGAGGCAACGCTGATGAAAACATTGCAGATCGATTTCGTCTCCGACGTCGCCTGCCCCTGGTGCGCCGTCGGGTTGAATGCGCTCGAACGCGCGCTGGAACGCGTCGGCCCCGACATCGCCGTCGAGCTGCACATGCAGCCGTTCGAACTCAATCCGACGATGGCCGCGGAAGGAGCCAACGCTGCGCAGTACCTGAAGGCCAAGTACGGCATGGGTGACGAGCAGCTCGCTGTCAACCGCGCGCGCATCGCCGAACGCGGCGCGGCCGAGGGCTTCAGCTTCGGCACGCGCGAGCATGTATGGAACACATTCGACGCGCACCGGCTTTTGCATTGGGCAGGCAGTGATGGTGTGCCGGGAACACAGCGCGCGTTGAAACATGCGCTGCTGAAGGCGTACCACGGCGAAGGCCGCAACCCCGGCGCGCACGACGTGCTGCTCGATCTCGCAGCGCAAGCCGGCTTGCCGGCGAGCCGCGCGCGCGAGGTGCTGCAGAACGACGAGTTCGCCGACGAGGTGCGAGAGGCTGAACGCTTTTGGCAAGACGCCGGTATCCAATCGGTGCCGGCCGTTGTCATCAACCGCCGGCACCTGATTTCCGGCGGCCAGCCGAGCGAGGTCTTCGAGCAGGCGCTGCGGCGGATCGCCAACGATGGCGCGTAACGTCGAGGTCAAGGCCCGCATCGACAGCATCGATGCGCTGCTGCCGCGCGCGCTGGCGCTGGCCGGCAGCGACGCCGAGCGCATTGAGCAAGACGACACTTTCTTCACCTGCACACACGGCCGGCTGAAGCTGCGCGATTTCGGCGGCGGCACGGGTGAGTTGATCCACTACGAGCGCGCCGACAGCGATGGTCCCAAGCTCTCCGACTACGCGCGCGCACCCACCACCGACCCCGCCGCCCTGCGCGAAGCGCTGACGCGCGCCCACGGCGCGAACTCAGTTCTGGGCCGCGTGCGCAAGACACGCTGGCTGCTGCTCGCCGGCCAGACCCGCATCCACCTCGACCGCGTCGAAGGCCTCGGCGACTTCATCGAGCTCGAAGTCGTGCTGCGCGACGGTCAATCCGAAGCGGAAGGCAGCGCCATCGCCGATGCGCTGCTGGCGCGTCTGGGCATCGGTGCATCGCAGCGCCTGGCCGGTTCGTACTTCGATCTCCTGTGAATGCCGGTCAGTGCGGACACGCCACAGCCGGCGCCTGCATCGGCGCGCAAAAGCCGTCGCGCCACGCCGGCAGCTTCAACTCGCGACGCAGCGCGTCGAAGCGCGGTTCGTCCCTCAGCACCCGCGAGCACAACGTGATGAAGGGCAGGTTGACGTCGCGCACCGCGCGTGCGCGCTGCAGCCAATCGAGCGCGGCATCCGTTTCGCCGAGCGCGCAGTACACCGACGCCACCATCGCCGGCGGCACATAGCGCTGTTGCGACTGCGCGAGCAACTGCGTCAGCGCTTCGCGCGCCGACGCCGTCTGGCCCTCCTGCGCCAACAGCGTGCCGATGTTGGCCAGCGGCTGCACGCTGCCCGGCGCCAGCGACTGCGCGCTGCGCAACGCGGCCAGAGCCTCCTGTGGCTGCCGCGCGCTGACATGCCACCCGGCCAGCGCCTGATGCGCCGGCCAGAATCGCGGCTCGATCTGCAGCACCTTGTCCAGCCGCGCGCGGCTGTCCTGCGCGCGGCCACGCTGGCGCAAGTAGCTGGCCTCGATGACGCTGTTGATCAAGGCCAGCGGGTCGAGTTCGCGCGAGCGCTGCACATGCGCCAGTCCCTCCTCGCAGCGCTGCTGCGAACACAGCAGGTGGCCGAGGCCGAGCTGCGCCTAGGCGAGGTTGGCGTTGAGCAGGATCGCGCGCCGGAACGACGCTTCCGCGCCCGGCCAATCCCACTGCGCCCACCATCGCATCCAGCCGAGCGCGGCCTGCGCATCGGCCAGCGCCGGATCGATCTGCACGGCCTGCTGCGCAGCGGCCAATCCCGCGGCGAGCGCTTTGGCCGGCGGCACGTCGATGCCGATCGCCATGCGCCGATAGGTCTCGGCCAGGCCCGCGTAGGCCAGCGCGTAGTTCGGATCGAGCCCGGTCGCGCGTTGGTACAGATCGACGCTTTTCGCCAGCCCGTCGGCGCGCAGCAACTGGGCGTGGTAGCGCGCCGTCAGGTAGTGCTCGTAGGCGACGGGGTCGCGCGTGCCCGTCGCCGCTGCACGCTGCGGCTGTTCGCCACGCGCCAGGCGCGGCGCCAACTGCTGCGCAACGCGCTCGGAAATCTTGTCCTGCACGCCGAACACGTCTTCGAAGCGCTCGTCGAAGCTGCCGCTCCACGAAGCGGTGCCATCTTCGGCTTTCAACAACCGTGCGGTGACGCGCACGCGGTCGCCCCAGCGCTGGATCGTGCCGTCGAGGATCCACTGCACCTGGAGTTCACGCGCCGCGCGCTGCGGGTCCTGCTCGGCGCCACCGAAGCGCCGCGCCGAGCCGATCGACGTCACCACCAGCCCCGGCGTCGTGCTCATGCGCGCGATCAGGCTGTCGGCCATGCCGACTTCGAGCACCTCGTCGCGGCCGTCCTGCGTCAGCGGCTTGAAGGGCAGCACGGCCAGCGTCGTCACTTGCGCCGCCGGTGCGCTTTTGAAGCGCCCGATGACGAGCGCGCCAACGCCCAGCAACGCGGCCAGCGTCAACCACCCCGCCATGCGTCTGAAGCGCCATGCCGTATGTGTCGGTATGGGCCTCGGTACAGGCGTCGGCACCGGCACCGGAGCAGGCACCGGCCCAGGCGCCAACGCAGGCGCCGCAGCGACGGGCGCCTCACCCACCGCCTGCACGCTCACCGCGCCAACAAAACGAAAGCCGCGCCGCGGCACCGTCTGGATGAAGCGGCTGCCCTGCGCCTCGTCGCCGAGCGCGCGGCGCAAGGCCGAAACTAGCTGGTTGAGGTTGTTGTCCTCCACCACCAGGCCGGGCCACAGCGTGGCCAGCAGGCTGTCCTTGTCGAGCAACCGACCCGGCCGTTCGACGAAGTGCAGCAGCGCATCGAACAGGCGTGGCGACAACTCGACGCGGCTGCCGTCACGGCGGTACAGCACGCGCTCGGTGACGGCGAGCCGAAAGCCGCCGAACGCGAACTCGGTCGGCGCGCCGGGCGAACCCGGCGCATTCAACAGTGTAGTTTCAGCGTTATTCATGCCCATTCACGCCTTAACAAAGACGCCCGAGACGCTGCGCGCGATTGTGAGCGTGCCGCTGCCTGACGGCGCCGGCCCATCCCTTCACACCCCTAAAAGGACCGACACCATGACAACGCATCTCACCACCCGCCACTGCGCGCTCGCGCTGATCCCGACCCTCACCGCGGCCCTGTTGATCCAGGCCTGCGGCGGCGGCGGTGACGCCGTGGCACAAATGGCCTACGGCGCCGACGCGGCCGACGGCGCACGATCATCGGCGCAACACCGCGACCGCAGGCACGACGCCGACGCGCTCGAAGGCGCCTGGCAATCCGCCGTGTCGATTCGCGACTGCACCAGCGGCGCCGTGCTGCGCTCGTTCAACGGCTTCACCGTGTTCCACCGCGGCGGCACGGCCACCGCCACCAACAGCCTGCCGCCGTCCGGCAACGGCCCCGCGTTCGGCACCTGGAAACGTGGCGCCGACGCGTCGAGCTACACCGTGACGCTGCGCCTGTTCCGCTTCAATGCCGACGGCAGCTTCGCCGGGGCGCAGAATCTGACGCGCAAGTTCACGCTCTCCGACGACCGAAAATCGCTCGCCGGCACGCTCTCGACCCAGATCCTCGACCCGGTCGAGAACATCCTACAGACGGGCTGCGGCACCGAAACCGCTATCAGGGTGGCAGCGAGCTGACGAGGCAGGCCACACGGGCGCGTTATCGTCGCGCCCGTGCCTTTGCTCGACGTTGCCGATCTCGCCGTCACGCTGCCCACCGCGCAGGGGCGGCTGGCTGCTTTGCGCGGTGTGTCGTTCACGCTTGACCGTGGCGGCACGCTCGGCCTCGTCGGCGAATCGGGTTGCGGCAAGTCGCTGACGGCGCTCGCGCTGATGGGCTTGCTGCCTGATGGCGCGCAAGTCGCCGGCTCGATGCGCTTCGACGGCCGCGAGCTGACCTCGCTCGGCGACGCCGCCATGGGCGCGCTGCGCGGCGACCGCATCGGCATGGTGTTCCAGGAGCCGATGACGGCACTGAACCCGGTGCACCGCATCGGCGGCCAGATTGCCGAATCGCTGCGCCTGCACAAGCAGATGGGCGCTGCGCCCGCGCGCGCCGAAGCGCTGCGCTTGCTGGAGCGCGTGCAACTGCCGCGCGCGCGTGAGCGGCTGGACGCGTACCCGCACGAACTGTCTGGCGGCCAGCGCCAGCGCGTCGTGATCGCCATCGCGCTGGCCTGCGGGCCCGACCTGCTGATCGCCGACGAGCCGACCACCGCGCTCGACGCGACGATCCAGGGCGAGGTGCTGGACCTGCTCGACGAACTGCGGCGGGACAGCGGCATGGCGCTCTTGCTGATCAGCCACAACCTCGACGTGATGGCCGCACGCGTCGAGCGACTGGCGGTGATGTACGGCGGGCAGATCGTCGAGAGTGGGCCGACGCGCGAGGTCTTCGAGCAACGCGCGCACCCGTACACGCGGGGCCTGTTCGCGGCGCGGCCCAGGATCGGGCTGGCGCGCGGTACGCGGCTGACCACGATTCGTGGCCGCGTGCCCGCCCTGCACGAGATGCCGGCGGGGTGTGCGTTTGCGGATCGCTGCGACTTCGTGGTCGATGCGTGTCGAGCTTCGCCGCCGGCCGAACAGCCTGTGAGCAGCACGCATGCGGTGCGCTGCATTCGTTGGCGCGAGGCTGTTGCATGAGCGTTTTACTGCAGGTGACTTCGCTGACGAAGCGCTACGCGATGCCGCGCGCGCATCCATTCGCTTCGACGGAGTCGCTGACGGCGCTCGACGACGTCAGCTTCACACTCGACGCGGGCAAGACGCTCGGCATCGTCGGCGAATCCGGTTCGGGCAAGAGTACCTTGGCGCGCCTGGTGATGGCGCTCGAAGCGCCGAGCGCAGGGCAGGTGCAATTCGAGGGGCGCGATCTGCATCAACTCAGCCGCGACGAGCTGCGCCAGGCCCGCCGCCACTTCCAGATGGTCTTCCAAGATCCGTACAGCTCGCTCGACCCGCGCATGACCGTGGCGCGCACCGTGGCCGAGCCGCTCGATCAGCTCGAACACCTGACGCGCGCCCAACAGCGCGAGCGCGCCGCGGCGATGCTCGACGCCGTGGGGCTGAATGCGGCGACCGATCTCGACAAGTACCCGCACGAGTTCAGCGGTGGCCAGCGCCAGCGCATCGCGATCGCGCGCGCCCTCGTCACCCAACCCAAGCTGATCGTCGCCGACGAGCCGGTGAGCGCCCTCGATGTCAGCGTGCAAGCCCAGGTGCTCAATTTGATGCAGGATTTGCAGGAGCGCTACGGCTTGGCTTACTTGTTCATCAGCCACGACCTGGCGGTGGTCGATCTGGTCTGCGACGAGCTGATCGTGTTGCAGCACGGCCGCGTCGTTGAGCGGGGGCCTACCGACGAGGTGCTCGCTTCGCCGCAGCAACCGTACACGCGGCGCTTGCTCGACGCCGTGCCCCGCCCCCGATGGCAACCGTGAAGGCCTGTCGTGCGTTGTGGCAGCATCCGCGCTGATTTCAGGAGGAAAGCCCGTCATGTCTCTCGCCCGCCGTACCCTCATCGCCCTGGCCGCAGCGACCGTCTCGCTCGGCGCTGCGCACGCCCAGCCGGTCAACAAGAGCCGCGTCACGCTGGCGATGGTGCTCGAGCCCACGGGCCTGGACCCGACGATCGCGCCGGCCGCGGCCATCGGCGAGATCGTTCACTACAACGTGCTCGAAGGCCTGGCCAAGATCAACGTCGATGGCAGCGTGACGCCGCTCTTGGCCGAGAGCTGGACGATGGAGCCCGACGGCAAGAGCTACACCTTCAAGCTGAAGAAAGGCGTCAAGTTCCACGACGGCGAGGCCTTCGATGCCAGCGACGTCAAGTTCAGCTTCGAGCGTGCCAAGGACGACAAGAGCACCAACAAGGCCAAGAAGGCCGTGTTCGACAACATCCGACGCATCGACGCGCCCGATGCGCACACGGTGATCCTGACGCTCGAAAACGCCGACCCGAATTTTCTCTTCCGCATGGGTGAGAACACGGCCGTGATCCTCGATCCGAAGAGCGCCGCGGGCACAGCCACCAAACCGATCGGCACCGGCCCTTTCACCTTCGACGATTGGAAAAAGGGCACGTCGGTAGCGCTGAAAAAGTGGCCGGGCTTCCGCGATGCCAGGAACGTGAAGATCGAGCGCGTGACCTTCCGCTTCATCAACGACCCGGCCGCGCGCGTGGCGGCGCTGCTGGCCGGCGACATCGACGGCGTGCCGCGCCTCGATGCACCGCAGGCCTTGAAGCAGTTGCAGGGCGACAAGCGCTTCGACGTCGTGGTGGGCAGCACCGCGGGCAAAGGCATCCTGGCCATCAACAACAAGAAGAAGCCCTTCGACGACGTGCGCGTGCGCCGCGCCATCGCGGCTTCCATCGACCGCAAGGCGTTCATCGACGGTGTGCTCGAAGGCCTGGGCAAGCCGATCGGCAGCCACTTTGCACCGACCGATGCGGGCTATGTCGATCTCACCAACGCCGTGCCCTACGACGTGGAAAAAGCCAAGGCGCTGCTCAAGGAAGCCGGTGTGGCAACGCCGCTCAACGTCACGCTGACGCTGCCGCCGCCGCAATACGCCCGCAAAGGCGGCGAGGTCATCGCGGCGCAGCTGGCCAAGATCGGCGGCGTGGCGAAGATCGAGAACGTCGAGGGGGCGCAGTGGCTCGGCGGCACGTTCAAGGGCAACTTCGACCTGACGATCATCAACCACGTCGAGCCGCTGGACTACATGCAGTACGCCAACACGGCTTACTACTGGGGCTACGACAACAAGGAATTCCGCGACCTGACCGCCACCTTCGCTGCCACCGGCAATGCGAAGGAGCGCGCACGAATCTTCGGCGAGATTCAGAAGAAGATCGCCACCGATCAGGTCAATGCATTCATCTTCAATCCGGCGCAGGTGGCGGTGTCGAGGAAGGGCCTGAAAGGGCTGTGGGCCTCGTCGCCGATCTTCGCAAACGACATGGCTGCGGTGTCCTGGCAATGAGCGCGCGGACGATAGAACGGCTCTACAGCGCCTTTGCGGCGCTCGACGCCAAGGCCATGGCGCAGTGCTACGCCGACGATGCCTACTTCGACGACGAAGCTTTCTCGCTGCGCGGCCGCCATCAGATCGGCGGCATGTGGTCGATGCTGATCGACGCCATCAAGAAGCAGGGCCGCAAAGACTGGAAGCTCGAAGTGCGCGACATCACAGAAACCAGCGCGCATTGGGAGCCGACCTACCGCTTCTCCGCCACCGGGCGACTGGTGCACAACATCATCGACGCCGAGTTCGAGTTCGACTCGCAAGGCCTGATCAAGCGGCAGCGTGACCGCTTCAGCTTCTGGCGCTGGTCGCGCCAGGCGCTCGGGTTGCCGGGCGCCGTGCTGGGTTGGTCCGGCTTCTTGCGCGGCAAGGTCAAACGCACGGCAGCGCGGCAGTTGGAGAAGTACCTCAAGACGTACGCGTTGCCGGAGCGGCGCGCCGGATAACGACAGCGTGACCGCGCTTCACGACTGCAGCGCTGCCGAGCTGCTCGCGCTGTACGCCCGCGGCGACGCGTCTCCGGTGGACGTGTGCAAAGACCTGCTCGCGCACATCGAGCGCTGCGAGCCCAAGATTGCGGCGACATGGGCGCTCGACGCCGAGGCCGCACTCGCCGCTGCCCGCGACAGCGAAGCCCGCTGGCAGCGTGGCCAGGCGCTGACGCTCGACGGCGTGCCGGTGACAGTCAAGGAGAACATCGCCACGCGTGGTGTGCCGGTGCCGCTGGGCTGCGCGGCCACGCCGCTGGTGCCGGCGCGTGCCGACGCGCCGCCGGCGGCACGCCTGCGCGAGGCCGGCGCGGTGATCGTGGCCAAGACGACGATGCCCGATCTGGGCATGTTGTCTTCCGGGCTGTCGAGTTTTCACAAACTGTCGCGCAACCCGTGGGACCTGTCGAAGAACCCCGGCGGCAGCAGCGCCGGCGCCGCGGCGGCCTGCGCCGCCGGCTACGGGCCGCTGCACCTCGGCACCGACATCGGCGGCTCGATCCGCCTGCCGGCCGGGTGGTGCGGCATCGTGGGTTTCAAGCCGAGCCTGGGCCGCATCCCGATCGATCCGCCGTACGCCGGCCGCGTCGCCGGGCCGATGACGCGCACGGTGCAGGACGCGGCGCTGGCGATGAGCGTGCTCGCGCAGCCCGATGCGCGCGACGCCATGAGCCTGCCGCACCAGTGCATCGCCTGGAACGAACTCGACATCGACCTGCGCGGCCTGAAGATCGCCCTCTGGCTCGACGCCGGCTGGGGCATGGCACTCGACGCCGAGGTGCGAGCCGCAACCGTTGCCGCCGCACGCGCCTTCGAGCAGGCCGGTGCAATCATCGAGCCACTGCCGCCGTTCACCACGCGCGCGATGGTCGAAGGCCTCGATGCCTTCTGGCGCCTGCGCGCCTGGCTGGAGATCAGCGACTGGTCCGCAGAGCGCCAATCGCAGGTGCTGCCCTACATCCACCAATGGGCGGCGAGCGGCGCGGGGTTGTCGGGCGAGCAGGTGTTTCGCGGCTACAGCCAGATGGGCGCGATCCGCGACGCCACGGTTGCGGCCACGCTCGACTTCGACTTCGTGTTGTCGCCGGTCAGTGCCTTGGTGAGCTTCCCGGCCGAGTTCGCCAGCCCGCTCAACGACCCCGCGCGGCCGTTCGAACACATCGCCTTCACGCTGCCGTTCAACTTCAGCGAGCAGCCGGCCGTCGCGCTCAACGCCGGCTACAGCAGCGGCGGGTTTCCGATCGGCGTGCAACTCGCCGGCCATCGTCACGATGACCTCGGCGTGCTACGCATCGCGCGCGCGTTCGAGCAGTTGCGAGAGGCGCAGCGGCCCTATCCAGCGCTGTAGTCGCTCGCAGTACAGTGCTCCTCATGCCGACTCTCGACGACCGTGGCTTGCCCATGGGCAGCACCCATGAAGCCGCGCGCCACGCGGTCGAGTCGGCGCTGTGGCGGATGATGGCCTTCTACGACACGCCGCTGTCCGATCTCGACGTGGCGATTGCTTTCGATCCCGTGTGGCCGCTGCCTCATGCGATGAAGGCGGGCTTCCTGTTCTCGCTCACCGAGCCGAGTCTCGTCGACGAGGCCACGCAGCACCTGGCGGCTGCTCGCAACCTCGTCAGCGCCGCAACGCCCGCACGCGAACGGGCGCACGTCGATGCGCTGCAACTGATCCAGGAAGGCCGCTGGGCCGCCGCCTGCCGCACCTGGGACCTGCTGCTGATCGACCACCCGCGCGATGCGCTGGCCTTGCAGTGGGCACAGCTCTGGGACTTCTACCGCGGCGATGCGCCGTCGCTGCGCGCGCGGCCGGCGCGTGCGTTGGCGGAATGGGACGAAGACGACCCGCTGTTCCCGCATGTGCTCGGGCTGTGGGCCTTTGGTCTAGAAGAGAACCATTGCCTGGGCGCCGCCGAAGAGGCCGGGCGCCGCGCGTTGGCGATCGATCCGCGCGCGCCGTGGGCCATCCACGCCGTGGCCCATGTGATGGACATGCAAGGCCGCTTCGACGACGGCGCGGCCTGGCTGCGCCACCATCAGCCGGCCTGGGCCGAAGGCAATGGCTTTGCCGCGCACCTGTGGTGGCACACCGCGCTGTTTCGCCTCGAGGGGCTCGACATCGCCGGCACGCTGCGTGTTGCCGATGGCCGTTTGAGCGGCGAGCAATTGCAGATCGGCCTGCACCGCGTCGATGCAGCGTCGCTGTTGTGGCGCCTGCATCTGCTCGGCGCCGACGTGGCCGAGCGTTGCCGCGCGCTCAGCACCGCCTGGTGCGTGGCCGAGCCGCACCTGCCGGGCCACCATGCCTTCAACGACTTGCACGCGCTGATGGCGCTGATCGCTGGCGGCGACCTGGCGCGCGCCGAGCACCACATCGCACGCTGCGCCGAACGCGCGATGTGCACGGACGATGCGCGGCGCGACAACCACGCCATGGCGCGTGAGGTCGGCCTGCCGCTGGCGCGCGGCCTGGCCGCCTTTGGCAAGGGCGACCACGACAGCGCCGCCGACCAGCTCTACGCCGTGCGCCAGCACGCCCAGCGCTTCGGCGGCAGCCATGCCCAGCGCGATGTCATCGACCAGACTCTGCTCGCCGCGTGTGCACGCGGCGCCGGACGCAAGGCCCTGGGCCGCGCGCTGCTCAACGAACGCATCCTCGCCAAACCGATGACGCCGCTGACGCGGCATTGGAGCGAGGCGATGGGTGAGGTGACGGCGAGGGCGCTGAAGTGAATGCCCAGGAGAAGAAAGAGCAGCGCCTCAAGCTGCTCGACGATCACATCGGCCAGTCGTTGCGCGAAAGCGAGCAGACCGGCGAGCTGCAGTCCGCGCCGAGCTTCGGCAAACCGTTGGCTTTCGGCGACGGCTACGACGACACGCCGGCCGAGTTGCGCATGGGCATGAAGATCCTCAAGGACGCGGGCGTCGTGCCGCCTGAAGTGGAGGCGATGCGCGA